>CAXTVG010000013.1:4062-14287 GCA_964247505.1 uncultured Acidobacteriaceae bacterium | reverse complement strand
AGCCCGTACCGCTGGCTGTACCCGTCGGCCCACTCAAAGTTATCGAGCAGGCTCCAGGCGTGAAAGGCACGCACCCGGGCACCGTCCCGGATGGCGCGGGCAAGCTCGGCCAGCTCGCCCGCGAAGAACTGAATGCGGCGCAGGTCGGGGACCGCTCCGTTTTGCTCCGGGTAGGGCGTGTCTCCGTAGCCGCAACCGCTTTCTGTGATCTCGATGACCGGGTGGTTGTACTCGCGCGAGATACGCGTGACCAGGTCGTAGATGCCGCGCGGGTAAATCTCCAGTCCGGCATCGGTGAGCGGGCCTTCAGTCGGCATTGTGACGTTGAAGCGGGTGTAGCGGTCGCGGCCGCCGGAGGTGTCTTCCGTTTCCGTGCCGAAGCTGCCGCCGTTCGCGCTGCTGGCAGGGCCGCTCGCATCGGACACGATCCGGCGGGTGTAGTAGTGGAAGCCAACCCAGTCCAGCGGGGCTTTCATGGTCTTCTCGTCGCCGGGCTTATAGCCCATGGCTTCGTACGGGATGCCGCCTACGAAGGCTTTGGGATAGCGGCCGGTCATGGCGGCTTCGAGGAAGAACACGTTGTTCATGGCGTGGTAGCGGTCGGCGGCGGCGCGGTCTTCGGGCGAGTCTGTCTTGGGGTAGGCGGGAGCCATGCCGTAGGCGCTGCCGACGGTGGCCTTGGGAGACGCGGCCTTGATGGAGCGCAGGGCCTCAGACTGCGCGAGCGAAACCGTGTGCGCGGCTTTCAGGAAGTCGTCGTAGTGGGCGCGGCCGGGCGGGAAGACGCCGACGCCGTAGCCGAGATAGGTGAACGACCAGGGCATGTTGAAAGGGGCCCAGACCGTGATGCGGTCGCCCAGGTGCTTCGCGAGAATGCCGGAGTAGTCGGCGAAGTACCCGGCCAGGTCGCGGTTGGGCCAGCCGCCGCGGTCTTCGAGCGCTTGCGGCAGGTCCCAGTGGTACAGGGTGCAGAAAGGCCGGATTCCTGCTTCAAGAATCGCGTCCGCAAAGCGGCTGTAGTGGTCCAGGCCCGCTTGATTGGGCGCTCCCGTGCCAGAGGGCTGGATGCGCGGCCAGGAGATGGAAAAGCGGTAACTGCGC
The DNA here is from genome assembly GCA_964247505.1 of uncultured Acidobacteriaceae bacterium. Lineage (GTDB taxonomy): Bacteria > Acidobacteriota > Terriglobia > Terriglobales > Acidobacteriaceae > EB88. The sequence continues at coordinate 13,186 of CAXTVG010000013.1, read as the reverse complement.
TGGTGCAGGCGCTTGAGGATCGCGATGTCTTCGCGGTAACGGTGATAGCTATCGCAGGCGACATCGCCGGTGCCGCCGCCCTTGATTTTGCCTTGTGTGTGGGAGAAGCGGTCCCAAATGGATTCGCCCTTGCCGTCCAGGTTCCAGGCGCCTTCGACTTGGTAGGCGGCGGTGGCCATGCCCCAGAGAAAGTCCTGTGGAAACTGCGCGCCAAGGATTTCCGGCGCGGGCTGTGAGCCAGGCGCCGGGCCGGGCGCGAATAGGGATCGAGCACTGGAGGCTTGGGCTGGAAGGGCAGAGTGGGCAGCAGAAGCAAGCGAGGTGCTCAGGAAGTTGCGACGGTTCATGGCTTGAATTTCCCTCCCAATCTGGCCAGGTTGTAGACTTTCGCGAGGCACTCAGATGGTAGAAGCAAGCGCCGAGCCGCACAACCGGAATCTCCCGGGCGACGTGCGCGTACCACAGGTGCGGTATGCTTCTGCCAAAGAGGTTTCCGCGAATGGCGCAGGTAGGGTGGAAGGCACAAGGGTTGGCTCTGGCGCTGGCCGGGCTTTTGGGGGGCGCGGTGGTGGTGGCGCAGCAGCCGATTCCGCACGCACATATTTACCCGGACGTAAGCGCGGCGCAGGGCGACATTGCCTCGGCGCTCCAGACCGCGAAGCGCGAGCACAAGCGGGTGTTGCTGGACTTTGGCGGGGACTGGTGCGGGGACTGCCAGGTGCTGAACCTGTACTTTCACCAGCCGGATAACTTGCCCATTCTCGAGAAGAACTTTGTCCTAGTAGACGTGAATGTGGGTCGCATTGACCAGAATCTCGATATCGGCGAGAAGTACGGGGTGAACCTGAAGAAAGGGGTTCCGGCGCTGGCGGTGCTGGACGCGAACGGCAAGTCGCTGTATGGGCAGAGCGGGCAGTTCTCCGACATGCGCCATATGGAGTCCTCCTCGGTGCACGACTTCCTTGAGAAGTGGAAATAGACAAGTGGAAGTAGCTCGATCACCGGGCGCATCCCACATTCGACAAGGGGGATAGCGCAATGGACAAGGTCACGGTTCCTCAAGAGCAGGTAGTTCCCATGGACGCGGTTGCGCCCAATGTGCGGGGGCTGCGGATCGCGTTTGTGAATGTGTTCGCGGTGACGCACCCGGATGGGAGCTGGACGCTGATCGACGCGGCGGTTCCGTTCACGGATGGAACGATCCGCCGGTGGGCGGAAAAGCACTTCTCCGGGCCGCCCAACGCGATTGTGTTGACCCATGGCCACTTTGACCATGTAAGCGCCGCGCCCGCGCTGGCCGAGCACTGGAACGTGCCGGTGTATGCGCACGAGCTTGAGTTTCCGTACCTGACCGGCAAGCAGGAGTATCTGGCGCCGGACCCGGGGGCTGGCGGCGGCCTGATGACCCTGCTGTCGCCCTTGTATCCCAAGGGGCCGGTCAATCTTTCGGGCAGGCTTGAGCCGCTCACCCAAGGCGCGAACAAGGTGCTGCCGGGCTGGGAAGTGATCCACACGCCGGGCCATACACCGGGGCACTGCTCGTTCTACCACGCGGGCGAGCGCACGCTGCTGGTGGGCGATGCCTTCTGCACGACCAAGCCGGAGTCGTTTTTTGAAGCCGCGGTGGTGCAGCAACCGGAGCTGCACGGGCCGCCTTCCTACTTCACCTCCGACTGGGGCGCGGCGCAGAGTTCAGTGGAGCGGCTGGCAGCGATGGACGTGGCGACGGTAGCGCCGGGGCATGGGAAGCCTTTGGCGGGAGCCAATCTGAGCGCTGAGCTGCGGGAGCTGGCTGTGCGATTTCGCGCGGTTGCGGTTCCGGAGAACAAAAAGTAAGCCAAGCCCATTCTTTTCCAACGGTGAAGCTGTGCTCTACACTGTGACTGGTAATCGCGCTTCCGCCTGTGTGCGGGCCTATAGCTCAATCGGTTAGAGCAGCAGACTCATAATCTGTTGGTTCCAGGTTCAAGTCCTGGTGGGCCCACCAAGCCTGGCGGGTTTACCGGCAACGCCGGCTCCGTTTGATCTATGCGGGACAAATTGCCTGGCAAGCGGGCGCACTCCGGCGAGTTTGCCTGAACGAGTTTGCGTTTAGGCGGGACTCGACCGGGGGCGAGATAGGAGCGAAGCGCCCGATACCGAGCGTTGCCGGGTACACTGTTCTTTGCGCCCAGGCGCCCGAAAGGCTTCCGACCCTAATCCACTATGAGCTGGTTTAAGCGCGAACAATCCGGCATCGAGTCCAACGGCGAAAAATCGGTCCGCACTGAAGGGCTGTGGATCAAATGCCCCGGCTGCGAAGTCGCTGTGTGGAAGGCCGATGTTGAAGCAAACCTCCAGGTGTGCCCCAAGTGCGGCCATCATTTCCGCATGAATGCCCGGGAACGCATCTCCTCGCTGCTCGAACCCGGCTACGAGCTGATCGAGGGCGGCCTTCGCTCTACCGATCCGCTTGCGTTCACGGATCTCAAGCCTTACAAGGCCCGCTTGTCGGCCGCGCAGGTCTCTACCGGACTCAATGATGCGATCGTTAATGCCCGCGGCCGACTGGGTCCCCACCCGGCTGTGCTATCCGTCATGGAATACGGTTTCATCGGCGGTTCTATGGGGGCTGTCGTGGGGGAAACGATTGCTCGCGCGGTCGAGCGCGCCTTGGACGAGCGCTCCGCGTTGGTTATCGTTTCGGCCTCGGGCGGCGCGCGCATGCAGGAAGGCATTGCTTCGCTGATGCAGCTGGCTAAGATTTCAGCGGCGCTCGCGCTGCTGGACGAAGCCGGCCTGCCTTACCTTTCCGTTCTCACCGATCCCACTACCGGCGGCGTCACCGCTTCTTTCGCCATGCTTGGCGATCTCAATATCGGAGAGCCGGGAGCCCTGATCGGCTTTGCCGGGCCACGCGTGATCGAGCAAACCATTCGCCAAAAGCTTCCGAAGGGCTTCCAGCGCTCGGAGTTCCTCCTCCAGCACGGGATGCTCGATGCAGTGGTGCCTCGCCGCGAGCTGAAACCTTTTTTAATCCGCGCGTTGGACTTTATGCTGCCCGTGAAGGCATGAAGGGGAGCTTTCCCGAAGAGTTACCCGCGTAATGCACGCAACTGCTCCAGCAGTACCCCCGCTGTCCCGGCGGGGTCTTCGCGCTGTGGAAAGTGCCCAACCCCGTCCAGCAGAACCCGCCGGTACCCGCCGGTGAAATACTGTCCGGCACCCTCGGTCGTTTCCGCCAGCTCACACGTATCTCGGCTGCCGTGCAGCAGCAGCGTCGGCACCGTCAAATGTGTAGCTGCCTCAAAGCGGGCTTGCAGCTTCGCGTATTTCGGGTCCATTTCCGCATGCCTCCACCGCGAGCGGTAGGCGTGCAGGACGATATCGTTGAAGTCCGGGCCTTTCCAGCTTTTCGCCGTTTCCTCAAACTCGTGCTCTGTGTACCAGCCGCTAGGGCTCCACGCATCCCACTGGGCCCGCCCAAAAGCAACTGGGTCTTCGCGAAACTTCTGTTCTCCGGGTTTGGTACACAAGAGCCACTGATACCAGAACGCCCGGGCTTGCGGGAATTTGGGCGGTTGCGCCTTGCCCGGCTCGTACGGAACCGAGATCGCCATCAGGCTTTTGAGTCGTTGCGGGAACAGCGCCGCGAGCGCATAGCCGGTCCGGGCGCCCCAGTCGTGCCCGATAAAGTGAAACCGCTTCATCCCGAGCCGGTCGGCCAGGTCGATCATGTCCTGGGCATAGGCGACAGGCTGGCCGGTGCGCATCCTGCGCCCGAAAAGCGGGTCGCGCAGGGTGCTCGGTCCATAGCCGCGGATATACGGCGCGACAGTCCGAAACCCCGCCCCGTGGAGCGCCGGCAGTATCTCGTCCCATGTTCGGGGAGAGTCCGGCCAGCCGTGCAGCAACATAACCCGCTCGCCGCGTTTCGGGCCGCTCTCTTCGTAGGCCAGGCGCACCGACGGTGTGTTCACCTTCTTAATCCGCATCCCCACTCGGATGCGGCTATGCGCGGCAGAGTTGAGCGGGAGCTCGCGGCATGGGGGATGCGCCAGCTACCAGGCGCGCACGTATACGGACGCTCAAAAATTCGCGACTGCTTCAAATTGAAAGCGCCGGGGAGGTTCGGCGGTGAGCGGATGCCGGAACTCGGGCGAGGTGACGACTCCCTGGTACTCGTCGTAGTCCGCATGGTTGGTAACGTCGAAGACGCTCGCGCTGAGGGAGAGCGACGGGCCATCCTTGGCTTTTCCGAGCGCAAGGATGCGTCCCAGGCGGGTGTCAAGGGAGAGTTGGGGCTCGGCGCGCAAGCTGTTTCTCTGTATTCCTGGAGGCCGGTCATTGGCCGTGCCGTCCCGGTTGGCATCCTGGCCGAGGAGCTCCGTGTAGGGCAGCCCGCTCCCGGCGCCGAGCACGGTTCCGAAGGTGAACTTGCCCGGCAAGGGCCAGGTGGACAGTACGGAGACGTTTTGCCTTTGGTCGTAGCTGGCGTAGGAAGCGTCCTGTTCCGGGGCGTAGCTGTTGGCCGGGATGTAGGAGAAACCGTCTGTGTCGTCTATGGATTTTGCCAGGCGGTACCGAAGCTGATGGGTCATGCCGAGGAGCGGGGCGGCTTTGAGCATGATTTCGAGCGATTCGCTTCTGGAGTGGCCTTCCGATTCGCTGGACAGGATCTGCCCCAGCTGCGAGTTTGGCGGTGATGCGAAAAGAGGCGGAGGCGGCGCGTTTGCATCGACCATGCGGAGTTGGTGTACCCCCGCGTTCATGACGCCCTGCACGCTCAGGGTGATGCGGCTCGGGAGCTGCTGCTCCAGCGCGGCGCTCCATTGCGCTACGTAGGGGATAGTGGCGTTGGGCGCCACGCGCAGAAAGGAAGGTGGGGCCCTCCCTGCGACAGAGGAAACCTGGGGCGGCGGGTTTGAGAGGATGTAGCGGTTAAGACGCCGGCCGTTGAACTGGTAAAGGCGGGCCAGGTCTGTCGTGAGAATGCGATCGAAAAACAAGCCGGACCCGAGGCGGAGTACGGTGTTGGACTGCCCCCCGAAACTTCTCGCGAATTCAAGTCGCGGCGCCACATGCCCCGGCCGGTTGTGAAAGGCGTTCTGGAAGGAGTATCGCGCCCCGGCCATGAGGGTGGCGCGGCTTCCAAACTGCCGGGTGTCTTCGACAAAAACCGCTGCTGAAAGGCTCACGAAGCGTACCGTTCCATCGCCTTGGGTGATGGTGAACAGGTCGGGCTGGCCGGCTTGGTAGGCGGTCAGGCTCGGGTACGAGTAAATTCCGTCGCGGTCCGTCCGGTCTGTGTCGGTGTGAACGGACAGCTCCGGGATGTCGAGGCCCATGCGAAGGGTGTTTTTGGCGGTTCCTGCCGACACAAGCTCATTGCCGCTCAGAACCCATTGCTTATAGGACTGGCTTCCCTGCAAACTGCCGGAGACGAACGCTCCCGCAACGTCGATCTGCGGGCCGCCGGTTCGGTCCTCGGTGAGGAGCCCTTCCTGCCCCAGCGCGAGGCGTACCTGGTTGAGCGTGTGTGCGGAAATGAGGTCGGTTCTTTGCAGATCGACGAAATGGCCGGTGTACTCGTTGAAGTCACCGAGGCTGGGCAGGTTCACGCCGCCCACCGATCCATTGTGGCTGACCTGGTCTGTCCGGCCCAGGCCAAGAACCCACTGCTTTCCCTGGCCGTTGTCGAAGTAAAGGCTCCCGCCCACCTTGTCGCGGTAAAACGGCGCGGGCGAAGCAGCGAGGAGTGGGCCGGACGGAGTGATGGCGTTGACCACGGCGAAAAACTCGTTCTTCTTCATCTGGGCGGAGGCGGCGAAACGAAGCCGCGTCCCGCGCCCAATGGGGCCCGTAGCGGACGCCTGGTAATCCTGTCGGCTCTCGGGAGGCTTGAGCGGCGAGAAGACCGGGGTTGCGTCGAACACATGGTCTCGCAGCGAGAAGAACAGCGACCCGTGCAGGCGGTTGGTGCCTGTGGTGGTGATCAGCGCGAGGCGCCCCCGCCCGGCGCTCGCGTAGGCCGGCGAGTACTGGTCCTGGTTGACTTCGAGCGACTTGACAGCGCTGGGCGCCTGGTAGAAGTTGCCGCCCTCCACGCCGTTGACCACCAGCGACGCTCCTTGCGCGCCGGTGACGGACGGGTCGAGAAACCTGGACATAAAGGCGACATAATCTTCGTCTACGATGGGGAGCGCGGCTATCTCTTTGCCGGTGAGGGCTTGCGATTCCTGGTTCTCCGATGCCTCGAGGCTCAACCCTGGTGCTTGGGTCCCGACGGTTACGTTTGCCGCCACTGCGGCCACGCGAAGCCGGAAAACAGTGTGAATCTCGCTGCCGTGCGCATCGGTGAAAGCGCGCTCCTCCGTGGAAAATCCGGTGCAAGCCAGCTCGATCCGGCCGCCGCCGCCGGGGATGGCAATACGAAACCGGCCGTCATCCCCCGTGACCGCGTCGGCTTGCGGAGCTTCACTAGGCATACTCGCACTTATCCGGCACCCGGAAACAGCAGCCCCGGTCGGGTCCAGAACCAAACCCGAGACGACCGCCGGAACACTCTGGCACCACCCAGGTACTCCGCCTAGCAGCCAAAGCATGCACAGGAGCAGAAGCGCGACACGCATCGGAAACGCTCTCCTCCTCCTCATTCTTGAGCTTCCATCGCGCGACCCGCAAACGCCTGATCCTGCCCCTGTCATCTCTTGGCACGCTTCCAGTCGCATTCAGCATACACCGCTTCAAGAGCCTGGAGCGGATTCCATTAACAGCCCCGCCGCGCTCGGCGCCAGCGGTTTTGCCAGCAAATAACCCTGGAGCAGTCCGCACCGCGCATTTTCAAGCTCTTCCACCTGCATACCCGTTTCCACGCCTTCGGCCACGGTTTCCAGCCCGAGCTCCTCCGCTAACGCCACAATGGTGCGCACAATGGCCGAGCTCGCAGGGTTTCCGTCCAGGCGGGCGATAAACGATCGATCGATCTTTAAAGTGTTTACAGGCAGTTGCTGCAGGTAGCCGAAGGACGAGTATCCAGTCCCGAAATCGTCGATGGAGATGCCGACGCCCAGCGCACGCAGCCGGGCGAGCCGGGCGCACGCAGCCTGGGTGTCCGCGAGCACGGAGGTTTCCGTGACCTCAAGCTCCAGCAATTGAGGCACTAAGCCGGTTTCGCGCAAGACTTCCGCCACCGAGTCCGCAAAATCCGGCCGGCTCAGCTGCACTGCCGACACATTCACGTACATGCGCACGGGCGCAAGCGCATTCCGGTTCCACGCCACCCCTTGGCGGCACGCTTCCCGCAGCACCCACATACCGATGGGCACAATCAGCGCTGTTTCTTCAGCAATCGGGATGAACTCATCCGGGCCTACCGGCCCGCGTCGCCCGTGCGTCCACCGCAGCAGCGCTTCAAAACCTTTCAGCTGCTTGCGCATGCTGTACAGCGGCTGGTACACGAGGCTGAATTCATTCCGTTCAAGAGCTGTCCGCAAATCTCCTTGCAGTTCCATGGTTCTTCGGACCTTTTCCCCCAGCGACGGATGATAGCCATGAACCCGGTCCTTGCCGCCCCGCTTTGCTGCGTACAGCGCCGTATCGGCGTAGCGCAAAAGGGCCGCCGTGCTGTCTCCCATGGCCGGAAACAGGCTGAACCCAATACTCGCCGCGGGTGTGATCATGTGCTTTCCGAGCCGCACCGGCTTGCGCAGGCTCCCCAGGATCCGCTCGCAGACTTCCTCTGTTTCCGCCGTTCCGCTCAGATCCGGCAGCACCAGGATGAACTCATCGCCGCCGTGGCGCGCGACGGTGTCGATTTCCCGCAGGCCGCTTTTCAGGGTATCCGCGACATGCTGCAGCAGCGCATCTCCCACGCTGTGGCCCAGTGTGTCGTTGATCTGCTTGAAGCGGTCGAGGTCTATGTAGCAGACGCCTACTTGTGTCCCGTGGCGCTTGGCTTGCGCAATCGCTTGGTCGAGCCTGTCTTCGAGCAGCAGCCGGTTCGGGAGCCCGGTTAGGTGGTCGTGCTGCGACTGTCGCAGTAGCTCGGTGTGGAGCTGCTGATGCTCAATTGCCAAACGCGCCAGATCGCAAGCGCTATCAATGGCGGCTCGAGTGGACTGCTCCGTGATTGAATCGCTTTCCCCTGTAAAAACAGAAACCGCACCAAGGACCTGCCCTGAACCGGAAAGCAGGGGAATGGCCGTGCACGAGCGGAAGCCGCCGTGCGCCAACTCAATTGGAAGCTGCTCCAAGCCACTCTCTTTTTGCAGCGCCCAGATCTCCGTTCCCTGCTCAGCTGCGCTCCGGGAGACGGACGGCGAAATGTCCGCAAGGCCCCGGGCGAGCACAGTCCGTAGGCTTTCCGGCAGGCCCGCTTGCGCGGTGAGCTCCAGCCCGGAACCTTCCCGGCGCACAAAAAAGGCTGTTGCCAGCGCAGGGTGAAGCGCCCGCAATGCGCCGGCTATCATTCCGAGTGTTTCCGGGAGCTCGCGATGGCTGGTGATCGCAAAGCAAATCGCGGTTTTGCTTTTCCCCCACGCTTCCGTGCGCTTCCGCTCTGAAATATCCTGAAATACCACGACAGCCCCGGTTGTCTGACCATCGCGGGTGATTGGCGCGACCGTATAGGCGATTGGAAACTGCGTCCCGTCCTTCCGCCAGAACACTTCGCTATCGGACCGGTATACCCGTCCATCGCGAATTGCCTTGTAGAGGGAGCAGTCCTGCCGAGGATATGGGATTCCATCAGGGTAGGAGTGGTGCAGGATTTCGTGCTGGGAGCGCCCGATCAGTTCCTCCGCTTTCCAGCCCGTCATGGCTTCTGCCGCGGGATTCACAAACGTTGTTAGGCCATCGGCATCCAGACCATAGATGCCCTCGCCGACCGCTGCAAGAATCAGAGAGCTCGCGTCACTCCATATGTTCCCCGCTTCAGAACTCTGTTGTGAGGCCTCGCCCGCATTGAACCGCTCTGCGGCACCGCGCGCGATAGAAATCGACCCACTCGCAGCATCGCAGTACGCACCGGCTCTTTGTCCGTTTTCCCTCATGCAGCCACTTATCGGCAGGTTGGCGCGCGGCGTACAGGGCTTAGGCGTAAAAAAGGCGAACACTTCAAACTAAAGTCATAAGCGAGGATCCC
>CAXTVG010000013.1:0-3962 GCA_964247505.1 uncultured Acidobacteriaceae bacterium | reverse complement strand
GATCGATGGCTTACGAAGCTGGATCGCTCACCGGCACATCCCCAGGGCGTATCGGCAATCGCCGCACACGCACGCCCGTGGCATGGAACACGGCATTGGCGATCGCCGCGTTTACACCCGTGACCCCGAGCTCGCCCACGCCTTTAATCCCCAGCGGGTTTACCAGCCGGTCTTCTTCCGGGATCATGATGGTTGTTACTTCGCCAATATCCGCCGCAACCGGGACGTGGTACTCCGCCAGGTTCGGGTTGACGTAGCGGGCCAGCTCCCGGTCGATTTCCGTGGACTCGAGCAGCGCCGATCCCACGCCCCAAACCTGCCCACCCGAGAGCTGCGAGCGTGCTGTGCGCTCGTTCATAATGCGCCCCGCCGCGAACACTCCCACCATGCGCGGAACGCGGATCTGCCCTGTCCACCGGTCGACGCGCACCTCCACGAACTGCGCGCCAAAGGCGAACTGCATGCGGTCTTTCATGTTGGAGCCGCCCATGATCACCGGCTTGCCGCGCCGCACCAGCAGTGGCCCCAGCACCGGAGGCAGACCGTGGGGAGTATTCGATCCTTTTTCCGTCATCGTGCGCCCCAGCCCGGCCCGGCGCACAGCCGGGCCCAGCTCCTCGGCTTTATCGCCGGCAACGGCTTTTCCGTTGACGAGGCGTATGGAATCTGCTTCAAGTCCGCACAAAGGGCTTTCTTCTGCCGTGACAGCGCTGCGGGCGACACGCGCGCGCAGGCTTTCACACGCCAGCGCAACTACCGAGCACACAGTGGCCGTCGTGTTCGACCCTGCGGACATGGTCGAGGCCGGCAGTCGGCTGTCCCCGATCTCCACGTCCACCGCGTCCATTGTGAGCCCTAACAGGTCGGCTGCGGTTTGGGCGATGACGGTCCGAATGCCCGTCCCAATCTCGTGGGTGCCGACTTGCACCGTCGCTCGCAGGTGGGGCGTCAGCTGCACCCGGCACTCCGAAGGCCCCAACTGGGTTGGATAAAACGCCGTTGCATAACCCCAGCCCACCAGATCTTCGCCTTCTCGCATGGAGCGGGGTTTTGGATCCCGCCGCGCCCAACCGAACACCTCTGCCCCGCGGTCGATGCATTGCATGAGCGATCGGCTGGTGTATGGCTTGTGAGACACCGTTTCGACGCTGGTCTCATTGCGCCGCCGCAGGTCGAGCGGATCGATCCCGAGCTTATACGCGAGCTCGTCCATGGCGGACTCCATCGCGAACAGGTACGGCACCTCTGGAGGTGCCCGCATAAAGCCAGGGGCCTGCCGGTCCGCTTCGAGGTTCAGCACCTTGGTCCGCACGTTCCGGCAGGCATACAGCCGCGCGGTTGAATCGGAGCCTGCCAGCGCGAATTTCTCCGCCCGGCTGGTCAGCTCCCAGCTTTCGTGGTCCAGCGCCGTAAGCCGCCCTTCGCTGTCGGCTCCCAACCGGATGTGGTGCTCGGTTTCCGCCCGGAAAGTCCGCAGCGTAAAGCACTGCTCCCGCGTGGCGACCAGCTTGACCGGACGCCCGAGCCGTTTAGCCGCTAGCGCCACCAGCGCCGTGTGCTGCCCCACCTCGCCCCGCGAGCCGAACGCTCCGCCTATAAACGGAGAAACAATCCGAACCTTCTTGGGGCTTATGCCAAACTGCTTCGCTAACCCGTATTGCATGCCGCGCACACTCTGGGTCGACTCCCACACAGTGAGCTCGTCCCCATCCCACGCGCAGGTTGTTTGAAACAGCTCCATCGGGTTATGGTGCTGCGGCGGCGTTTGATACCACGCATCCACGACCGCGGCCGCCTCCGTGAGTCCTTTTTCGACGTCTCCCGCGGCAAGCTCCGTTTCACCCAGGGCTTTGGCTTTCTTCTCTTTCGCCGTGGGGCTTCCGAACCCGGCGGCGGCCCGGGTATCCCGGTAGGTATAAACCAGCGCCTCCCCGGCAGCGCGCGCTTCGTCCAGGGTTTCGGCCACGACCACGCCCACGATCTGGCCGGCAAAGGCAATCCGGTTCGCGGCCAGGGGCGCTACAGATTGCGCCATATAGCCGCCCTCGAGCAGCGGCTTGCCCGGCTTTACCTCTTTGCCTACATTTTCAAAGGTCAGGATTTCGAGCACGCCGGGCATGGCGTGCGCAGCAGTCTGGTCGATGGAGAGAATGCGTCCGCGGGCGATCGGGGCGGTTACGAGCACGGCAAAGGCCCCTCCTGCTGCGGGCTGGTCAGCCCCATACAACGCCTCTCCCTTTACCTTTACCGCGCCATCGATCCGCCGCGGTCCCTGGCCGATCAGCCCATTTGGCTGAATTTGCGTTTCCATCACTTTCCGCCTCCACCACAGCGCAACCGCGTGCGCTCATTTGTGGGATGCGTCGGCAGCAAGCCGCAGCTTCATCCCGGCCGCCGACGACCTGTTGAAGTAAGCGCAGGTGTAGGTGATTCTCTGGGAGTTGATTGCAAAGCAGGAGAGTCTTTCCGAGTTTCGAGCGGCGCATTGTCCCCAGGAAGGGAGGTGTCGGGCAGACTTCGCGATGCGGCGAGAGTGTCCGCGCATCGCGAAAGGTTTAGGGAAGCGCGCCGGGCGGGCGCGTTGTGTGTGCGAACTACTTTTCGGCGGTCTTTTTGGGCGGGGCGATCGCGTCCTTGGCGGCCTTGGCGATGCGGAATTTGACCACCGTCTTGGCCTTGATCTTGATGGCCTCGCCGGTTTGGGGGTTGCGGCCGGTGCGCGCCTTGCGCTCGGCTTTGACCAGGCGCCCCAGGCCCGGGATTACGAAGACGCCGTTTTTCTTGGTTTCCTTCACGGCGGTGTCGGCGAGGAGGTCGAAAAAGGCAACGGTTTGTTTGCTCGTGAGTTCAAGCTTTTCGGCCATTTGCCGGACAAGTGCGGTCTTGGTGAGTGCGGTTGCCATCGAGTCTGTTTGTCTCCTTAAGGGAAAGGGTGCGCGGTGGTTGTGTGTGTCTCGTTCCTGCTGAATTACGCGGGTTCCGGGGTTTACCTTACGCGTTTGTGAGCCCCCCTTGTCAATAGAAAAGCAGTGTTGACGCGGGTTCCCGGGGCATTGCATGCAAATTTCCCGCGTTTTTTGCGGATAAATGCTCCATTTGCGTTACTTTCGTCCTCCAGGCGATGGTCAGCGGCGGCGAAACCGAGGGAGATGCGGCCCGGTACTTCACCGGAAACGTAGAGGGTAAAAGCGGTAACTCGGGGCGTACGAGTTACACGTTTTCCAGCTTCCGCACCCAGCTGGCGGTGCAAGGATTGCACGGTAACCGGGCCTCTTCTTACCACAGTGCTGTGACGATTTTGCTTTCCCCAAATGAAAACCACGTATGTATGGAGAACGGGTCGGAATGCGGCTGTTTGGAAAAAAAGAGCCAGGGACTGATGAGTGGGAAAAGGCTGCCGATAGAGCAGATGAAGAGAAAGAAAGGAGTCTTGATGGAATGGCTTTCAGGAGTGAGCGGAAAGGCGACGCCGGCGATGGCAAAGACCAGGAAGGCGCTTGTGATTGGGGCGCACCCCGATGATTGCGCGCTGGGGGCGGGCGGATTTTCTGTTTTGCTGCGCAGAGCGGGCTGGCAGGTCACGTTTCTGACGATGACGGACGGTGAGCTTGGCGGCGAGCCGCTGCTGCGGCTGGAAGAGGAGCGGGTCAGCGCGGCGATTCTGGATGTAGACCTGGACTTTGCGCACCTGCCGGACGGCTCGATGAGCGGCCGGGAAACAGTGGAGATCCTGGAGCAGAAGCTGGATCTGCACGAGCCGGACCTGCTGCTGACGCATGCGCCGACAGATTCGCACGCGGACCACCGTGTGCTGAGCGATTCGCTGGTTTCGGCGGCGCGGCGGTACGCGAGTGTTCTGTTCTATGAAGGGCCGTCGACGCTGCAGTTTTCCGCAGCGCTCAAGATCGATGTAGCCAAAACCTGGGATTTAAAGGTGAAAAGCCTCCTGGCGCATGCGTCGC
>CAXTVG010000012.1:0-18641 GCA_964247505.1 uncultured Acidobacteriaceae bacterium | reverse complement strand
AATGTGCGCGAGCTGGACCACACCATGGAGCGCGCCGTGCTGATGGCGCGCGGCGCGCACGTGGAGACTGCGGACTTGCACCTACCCGCAGCGCGGACGACCGCGGGGCGGCTCGAGGACCTGGACTTGGAGGCGGTTGAAGCGATCCTGGTGCGCAAGGCACTCGCCCGCGCCCGCGGCAACCTGACGCAGACGGCGGAGTTGCTGGGCCTGAGCCGCGGCGCGCTCTACCGGCGGTTGGAGAAACATGGCATCACGCCCTAGGCAGCGCGTGCCGCTGGGCCGCAACAGAAGGCGGCTGGGATACGAGCGCCGCTTGCGGGTGCTGCTTTCCCTGCTGAGCCTGCCGCTGTTCGCGCTCACCGTTGCGCTGCTTCATCAGTTCCATGCGTCCGCGTTGGTTTGGGTTGCGGCTTTGGGGTTTGCCGCACTGGGCTGGTCGCTGCTGCAGGCCACAGTCACGGAACAGGTTTTGCGTCCGCTCCAAACGCTCTCAAACGTGGTCGCGGCCCTGCGCGAGAACGACTACTCGTTCCGCGCCCGCGGAGCACGCCGGGGCGACGCGCTCGGCGACCTCGCGCTCGAAATCAACGCGCTGGCCAATGACCTGCAGCGCGAGCGCGTCGCTGCAATCGAGTCCTCAGCGCTGATGCGGCGCGTGCTGATGGCGCTCGAAGCGCCGGTGCTGGCTTTCGATGAAAGCGGCTCGCTGCGACTGCTCAACCACGCGGGTGCCCAGCTCTTGCGGGTCCGCTCGCCGGAGGCCGCGCTGGGCCGCGGCGCCGAAGCGCTTGGCGTCGCGCACCTGCTCCTCGCCTCGGATGAGCAGGTGATCACCTTCGGCCAGGTGCAGTGGATGATTCGCCGCAGCCGTTTCCGCGAGGGCGGCGTTCCGCACACCTTGCTGATGCTTTCCGATGTAAGCGCGGCGCTGCGGCAGGAAGAGCGCCAAGCCTGGCAGCGGCTTATCCGGGTGATGGGCCACGAGATCAACAACTCGCTCACGCCCATCAAGTCGCTGGCCGGGTCGCTGCGCGTGCTGGTGCGGCAGGGTGCGCCCGCGCAGGAGTTCGCGCGCCCGCTCGAAATTATCGAGGACCGCGCCGCCTCGCTCAACCGCTTCCTCGCCGCGTACCGCCAGCTTGCGCAGCTGCCCCCGCCGCGCCGCGAACCGCTCGCGCTCGGCGTCCTTCTTGAGCAGCTGGCGGCTCTGGAAACCCGCGTGCCCGTTACGCTCTGCCCGGGGCCCGTACGCACCCTGCTTGCCGACCGTGACCAGCTCGGCCAGGCTCTTTTGAACCTGCTGCGAAACGGGGCGGAAGCCGCGCTTGAAAACACCATGCAGGAGCCGCTCCTGGAGCTGCGCTGGTTTGAGGACGGCCGGCAAGCAGTCGTGTGCCTGCGCGATTCAGGCCTGGGAATCGCGAACGCGTCCAACCTGTTTGTGCCTTTCTATACCACCAAGCCAAACGGTGCCGGGGTGGGGCTGGCGCTGGTAAAGCAAATCGCCGAAGCCCACGGCGGCGCGATCGCGCTGCGGAATCATCCGGACGGCGGCGCGGAAGCCGAACTGCGCCTGCCTTTGCCGTAGTGCCTCGCACCAAACGCGTGTTCCGCGTCTGTGAAAGAACTGTTGCATTGCCGCATAGATGGTGGGCACAACAGGCTTGCCGCGGCGGTGCCCGAGCGCGCTCAGGATGTCGCGCCAGCTTCCAGGCGACATATGCCCGGCAACGCCGCCCTGGTATCCATCCATGTAGCTGATGACCTCCTCGCTGCTCTCGTCGCGCATAGGAGGAGCGCCTCCCAGAGAACTGCAGGAGGCAAGAGCGAGTGATTTAAAGGCCGATCTGCGGGAATGCATGCTGCTCCTCAACCTCCGTGTGTACGGCGGCTGCTTTTACGGAGCGAAGGATGGAGGCGGTTGGCCGGGATCCTTTAGGGGTGCCGCTGACAGCGTAAACCGCACCTCATCCGCACGCCTCAACGCGTCCCAGTCCAGCCACCAGTTCCCGATCCGTTTGCCGTCTACCTTGAGCGCGCTCACATACAGCTTCTCCGGCGCGCCGTCGGCGACAATCCGGAGTTCATGATCGCCCAGCTTCAAAAGAGCTTGCGGAAATACAGGGCTGTTCACCGCGAACCCCGCTACGCCGGGGATTTCCGGAAAGAAACCGAGCTGGCTAAATACGATCCACGACGAGGTGGCACCCAGGTCGTCGTTGCCGGGTTCGCCATCCGGGGTCGCGGTAAACAGGTCGCCGAGCGTCTTGCGCACGACCTCCTGCGCGCGCCACGGTTCGCCTGACCAGTCGTAAATCCACGGGTCTCCGAAGCTGGGCTCATTGGCGATAAAAAAGTACGGCCCGCGATTCAGGCTCCAGCTGCCGTACTGGCTGAAGTAGCTGTCGAGCCGGCTATTTACCGCCGCATCGCCGCCGATCGCCTGAACGACTCCTTTTAAGTTATAGGGGACCATCCAGGTGTACTGCGACGAGCTGCCTTCCACAAAGCCATCCCAGGACTCGGGCTTGAAGTTAGGGAGCCACTTACCGTCGGCGTCCTTCGGGCGAATATAGCGCGTTTCCGGATCGAACAGCTTACGCCAGCCGGCGGACCTGGCTAGGTACTGCTTCGCCACGGCTGGGTCGCCCAAAGACTGCGCAAATCGCGAAATGGCAAAGTCCGCGTTTTCATCTTCCAGCGCGATCGAAGCTGCCCCATAGACTCCGGGCGCATTGGCGACGTAGCCGGTCTTCAGCAGCTCGGCCAGGTAGGGGCGCTCCGGGTACAGCCTCACATGCGCCGCGGGGTCCTGCGCTCCGTGCAACATCGCCTGGAGCGCCGCCTTTGCGTCGAAATCGTGGCCGCCGAACGCATAGATACTGGCGATGATGCCGTCGGCAGGGTCGCCCACCATAACGCTGCTTTCATCGTTCGCCACGGGCCAGATCGGCAGGCCGCCTCCCTGCTGCGCATCGGCCACCAGCGATTGGGCGATGTCGCTGCCCACCTTCGGCATCAGCATCGTGATGAGCTGCACCTGGCTGCGGTAGATATCCCACCCGGAGTAGTTCGCGTACTGGATGCGGCCCTGCGCGGTGTGTACCTTGTTGTCAAAGCCGATGTACTCGCCGTTCACATCGCTGAACGTCGTGGGCTGCAGAAACGTGTGATACATAGCCGTGTAGAAAACTTTCCGCTGCGCCTCGCTGCCGCCCGTGACCACGGCGTGCGCCAGCACACCGCTCCACGCGGCCTTTGCCTCGCCGCGAACTTTGTCTAAGTCCCAGCCGGAGATTTCATGAGCAAGGTTATCTTCAGCATTCGCGATGCTGACGAACGATACGCCGACCTTCAAGCGGACAGTTTCCGTTGCCGGAGCAAACTCCAGATAGCCCCCGGCGTGCGGCCCCCTGGCGGTGCGGCCTCCCTTGTTGAAGCCAAGCTCAGTGAATGTGCCGGAGCTCTGCGGGGCCTGCTCGGTCCTTAGCGAAAAATAGACCCTGTAGTGGTTCTGGAGGCCGCAAAAGCCGCCGCTCGCGACCGAGCCCGTGACGTGGCCGCCGTCGATCTCCATTTGCGCATCGGCGACGCGGGTCAGGTTGCGGCTCAGGTCCAGCAGCAGCGTATGGCTTTCTGTGCCGGCGGGGTAGTGCACTTCGGCAATTCCGGAGTGGACTTGTGCCGCGATCTGAATCGCAATTCCCGAGTCGAGCTTGACCGAGTAGTACCCCGGCTGCGCGACTTCGTCCGAGTGCTTGTACGCGGCCCGATAGCCGAGCGGCAGCACCGGCGGCGGCTCCGCGGGCAGCCCGAGCATGGGAAAGATCGGCAGTTCGCCAAAGACGCCGCATCCCGGCCCGCTGAGGTGGAGCAGGCTGAAGCCGCGCGTAACCGGGTCCTCATAGCGGTAGAATTCCCCATCCGCGGAATCGGGGCTCCAGTAAAGCATGCCGAAGGGCCGCGACGCGCCGGGCAGGGTGTTCCCGTTGTCCTTTAGCTGGCTGGTTTGGGTTCCGATAAAGGGCTCCACCTGATCGATGGGCTGCGTCTGCGCGTAAGCCCACGACACGGCGAAAACCCACAAGCATACGATCGAGCAGCAATAGCAAAGGCGCGTCAAACCGTTCTCTCCCGGATCTGCCACTATTTAGATTCCTGTGCCACCGCGGCGCCCACAAACGAGTCTGCTGTGCCGTAATACATCCACCATTTGCGGTTGAACAGCACCAGCCCCTCGGTGAACACAGTTCCGGCTGCATACTGGCCGGACTTTTCAAAGGGCAGCTCCGGCTTGAGATAGGGACGATCCGTGCGGGCCAGCAGCTTTGTCGGGTCCTGTGCCGAGAACAGCGCCTGCCCCGCGGAGTAGGCACCGGGGCCGATAGTTGGGTCGCCGCCTGTTGCTGCGTTTTTGCCGTTGTAGAACACCACGATTCCCTTGCTTGTCAGCACCGGGGGCGCGCCCACCTCGGGGAAGCCGCTGTCGAACTTGCCGGGCCTTGCCCGCAACAGCACCTCAGGCTTGCCGTCCGCGCCTTCAACAGGGGTCCAGTGGATCAGGTCGGGTGAGGTCGCCAGCCGGACCTGGACCTCGCCCCAATACATCCAGTACTTGCCGTTGAGCCGGGCAGCGACGAGCTTTCCGTTCTTTACCTGAGTAATAATGCCAGCGGACTTATAAGCCAGGCTGCTGTATTTACCGCCACCCGCATCCGCGAATGCAGGACCGTACTTAGTCCAGTGCCGCAGGTCCTTGGAGGTCGCGATGCCTACCGTATAGGTCTTGCGGTTCCACTGCGTGTAAGTGAGCACATAGGTGCCATCCTCTGTTTCGACTAGGCGCGGATCTTCCGTCCCGCCCGGCCACTCCCGGCCCTGCTGCGCGTCGTGCGCCGGATAGAACACCGGCTCCGGCAGCTTGGTAAAGTGAACACCGTCCGCACTCTCCGCGAGGCCCAAACGGGAGGTGTGGCTGCCGAGCGCCCCGCTGCCGCTGTCGTCCTCCGCGCGGTACAGCACCGCGATCTTGTCGCCTTCGACCACTGCGGCGGGGTTGAAGGTGTGCAGCGTTTCCCAGTGGACGGACTTGCCGGTAACCGGATCCCGGAACGAAACATCTGGGTTGGGCTTGATGACCGGCTCCGTGACCGTCCGGTGAAAGGGTCCGATCGTCCAGTTCTGGCTCCATGCGGGGCAAGCCAGCAAGGCCGCGATCAGCAGCAGGCTGCGAGGAAGCATCATTGGGAGCGCGCCTCCTTGAGAGAACGTTTTGGGGCCTTCGCGGAAGCTACCGCTTGCCCGGAGGCCGGCGAAAAAGCGTCAGCAAGCGAGACGACCTGCATGTATTTCGTCAAATCGGCCAGCGAGGCGCTGCGGCGCACTGTGATTTGCGCGCTCTTCCCCGAGAGAAGGTCGAGATTGTAATCCGAAGACTGTACGTCCAAGTCGCCGAACCTCGCATACACGTCGCGAGCCAGCACCGGCGATGACACATGAAGCGTGTCGCCGTCACCCGCTTTCGCCAGCTTGCAAGTAAGTTTCCTTGGAACAGGCTCGATCACCTTCGCCGGCTCTCGATACAGCAAGTTACGCGACACATGCTGGCCCCCTACGGTCATATCGGCGACCAGGAACACCTGCGATAAATCCTTTGCCTGCTCCATAATAGATTGGAGCGGCAGCTTCATGTACATCCCGCTCGGGAGCGGCGGCAGTGTCACGGTTTGCGTCACTTCCTTCACGATCCGCCCGTCCATTGTCAGTATCCGTGCCCGCAGCGTAGCTTGCGCGGCTTCGCCTTATCGGAATCACGATACACCAGGACTTCGCCGTCTCGCAGCGTGGGCGAAACCAGCAGCGGCCGCCGGCACCGTGAAGCGTTCATCTTTCCGAACGCCGATGGCGGTCTGATCGACACCGCCACATACCGGAGCCGGAGCTCGAAGCCTCTGGCAGACGGGTTCGGGTTTCCATGCTGAACCTCCAGGTTTTCCGCCGCACTATGGCAACGCGGGCGCAGAATCTGGGATCGGTAAAGGACAGCCAGTCTCACCTGCGGCACTCGCGAGCGGACACGACAGCAAACTAGTACATGCAGGAACTGCCGGAGAGTGTGCCGCAGATGGTTGGAACGGTCTGCGCGATACTCACGTCATCAACAGCGCAGCAGCAGGGAATCCAGGTCTGAGCCGGCAGAACCGGCGCATCTGATGCCCGCCGGTGCGGTGTGGCATTAAGTCTCGATGCCGGATCTCTCTCTAAGTTGTCGATTTGATGGTGGGCGCAGCAGGATTCGAACCTACAACTTCCACAGTGTGAAGGGGTCGCGAAAGAGGCCGGCTGACGTTCTAAGGCGCTTATGAGCCGTTACAGGAGTGAAAAACCGGGATAACGGCCGCAATTGGCATCAATGGCATCAACTCCTCCTCTTGCCTTCTATCCGGAGTCACAAATGGCCAAAACTCATCCGCTAGTGCGCAGCCGCTGCCGCTTGGGCCTCCTTCTTGCTGGGCCGCTTCATGATGAATGGCAAAGGAATAAGAACGAGCATCAGGAATCCAAGCACGACTTGGGCGCTCTTAAAGCTTAGGAGGCTCGCTTGGAGATCCACTCTTGCTGACATCTGAGCTAGAGCTCGGTGCGTTGCTTCCGGGAGGCTGACACCCATTGTCGCCAAGTTGTGAATCATGCCGTTCAGTTCGTTGGCGAAGAACGGGTTAGCGACATTCGTGTTTTTTGTCATTTCAAGACGCTGTGTCTGACGCTGGTGTGTCATAAACGTCGAGAGTAGAGAGATCCCAAACGCCCCCCCGACGTTGCGTGTGAAGTTGCTGATGCCCGCTACTTGGTTGAATTTGTCTCTTGCTACACCGACATAATTGAGTGTTGTGATTGGGATGAAGATCAGTGGGATCCCGATCACCTGGATGACTCTGTACCAAACGAGGGTTCGGAAGTCGATCCCATAGAAAACTTCCGATATGTGGTACTGTCCAAAGGCCGTTAGCGCGAAGCCTAATGCTACGACTTTGCGCGGGTCGAACTTGTTTGCGAGGACGCCTGCAACGGGCATCATTAAGGCTAGGGTGATGCCACCTGGTGACAGCGCTAGACCCGCCAACCCTGCAGTGTATCCGAGATTGTTCTGAAGCAGCTGTGGAAGCAAGATGGTGCTGCCATTGAGGACTGCTCCCAAAACGAAGCTGAATCCAACAGCGGTGGCGAAATTGCGGTTACGAAGCAGCCGCAGATCCATGATCGGATCCTTGTGCAGCAGCTCGTTGATGATCAAAGCAAATAGGGCAACTAAGGAGATCAGGAGACACGCGACGACGACATGTGAATTCAGCCAATCCTTCTCTTCCCCTTTGTCCAACACAAATTGAAGGAACCCGACTCCCACAACAATGAGCCCCATACCGACGTAGTCGACTGAGGCTTTCCTTCTAAGGACATTTTTCAGGTAGGCAGGATCATGAACAAAGCGCCGGCTAAGAAAGAGCGAGAGAATCCCAATAGGAACGTTAATGAAGAATATCCAATGCCAGTTGTAGTTGTCCGTGATCCATCCTCCTAAAGTCGGACCCACGGCGGGAGCAACAACAATCGCCATACCATATAGAGCGAACCCCATCGATCTCTGTTTCGCCGAGAAGGTATCCGCGAGAATGGCCTGTTCGCTCGGGCCGAGGCCTCCACCTCCCGCTCCCTGAAGAACGCGACAAAAGATCAGCATGGGGAGCGACGTAGAAATACCGCAGAGGAAGGAACTAGCCGTGAACAGGGCGACAGAGATCATGTAGAAGCGCTTCCGGCCGATGATGTCAGATAACCAACCGCTCATCGGCAGGACAATGGCTGTCGCGACCAGATAGCTGGTGATCACCCAGGTCGATTCATCCGGGCTCGCACCAAGGGAACCAGCCATATGAGGAAGCGCAACGTTCGCGATCGATGAATCGAGTACTTCCATAAAGGTCGCCAACGTCACTGTCATGGCAACCACCCAAGGGTTCACTACGGGAATAGCGTTGTGTTGCGTTTTGCGCATACCAGTTACCACTATCTGAGATCCACCTTGGGTTCGACCGACATGCCGGGCCTCAGCTTGTCCAGATCCGCTTGAGCGCTTCTGAAGCGGATCCGCACCGGCATACGTTGAACGACTTTTACGTAGTTCCCCGTGGCGTTCTCAGGAGGGAGCACGCTGGTGCGCGATCCTGTGATGGCCGGCATGCTCTCGATTGTGCCTTCGAAGCTTCGCTGCAGCGCGTCAACAACGATTGTGACGCGCTGCCCCGGGTGCATTTTCGCCAGTTGAGTTTCTTTGAAGTTTGCTGTCACCCATAAGTCGCCGGTCTGCACGATCATCAACAGCTGCTGGCCAGGGACCACGTGCGCGTTCGGCTCTGCGCTACGTTGGGTCACGACGCCTGTAACTGGCGACGTTATCGTTCCGTACATCACCGTCAACATTGCTCTTTCGTATGCAGCTTTCGCAGCCTGCTCGCTGGCCTTTTGAGCTTTGTTATCTGCTTCACGCATTTGCAGCCTTAGGGGAGCGCTGCGCACTGTCTGCTTCTGTTTTGTTTGTTGTTCAAGGAGCGCTGCTTGCCGCTGTTCGATAGTGGTCTGTGCGACCTGAACCGCAGCTTGACTCGCAGCTACTGTCTGCAGTTGCGCTTCAGCAGCAAACTTCCGCTGATCGTAGTCAGCACGCGCGACTTCATTCTTGTCAAATAGTGTTTGATACCTGGCGAACTCAGCTTGAGTTCTGCTGTTGACGGCTTGAGATTCTCTTAGGCGCGCCAATGCTCCTGCAAGGTCTTGACGTGCTGCAACCACCGCGGCGGCAGCGCTCTGGACTTGAGCTGTGTCAGTCGCCACATCGGCCTGATTGGAAATCCGAGTCATGGGCACGTTCGGATTGGCTGCAGCCGAGTTCGCGCGCGCCTGCTCGAGCTGCGCCTTCGCCTGATCCGCAGCTACCTGTGAGTCCCGCGGATCCAGCACGATGAGAACTTCTCCCGCGTGCACGGTCTGGTTGTCGTCAACCCTCACCGTCTGAATCGTGCCTTCGACACGAGACGCTACTGGGACAAGATGCCCATCTATTTGTGCATCGTCAGTTTCCTCGAAGTTCCCAGAATGTGCGTACCATACGACGGTGGCCGTGATCAGAAGGATCAGAACCAAAGCCGCTATGCCCAGCTTTTTGCGACGGTCTGCCAGATGAGGGACGCTCGTTGCGACATGTTCCTCTTCACCCTGCGCATCTGGTGACTGCTCGACCTCTGTCATGGTGTTTTCCTTTCGAACATGTCCACTGCATCTCTCTCGGCTTCGCCCATCGCATGTGCCAAATCGATGCGTGCCACATACTGCGCAAAGAGGCTGTTGATAGAATCCTGGTCCGCGGAAGCTAACGATTGTTGTGAATTTACGACCTCGACAGAATCAGCTACTCCGACTGAAAAACGATCCTGCGATT
Source organism: uncultured Acidobacteriaceae bacterium (assembly GCA_964247505.1). Lineage (GTDB taxonomy): Bacteria > Acidobacteriota > Terriglobia > Terriglobales > Acidobacteriaceae > EB88. Next base: position 9,145 of record CAXTVG010000012.1, on the reverse strand, counting down.
GTTGTAGTGTTTGCGCTGCAAGCTTTCGGTTGTCACCAGCCAGTGCCACGCGATCATTGGCAACCTGCAGGTCGATGAAGGCGTTCCGGACTTCGGCCTCTACAGCTGCCCGCTGATTCGTGAGATCGGCTTGCCGTTGTCGGACGACCGCATCCGCTTGGGCGACCTCTGCTCGAATCCGGCCGCCTTCGAAGATCGGGACACTGAGGCTGGCTTGGGCCTGAAACACAGTGCTGCCCTCATTGGGGTTGGTTCCTTCGAGCCCATAGGTGCCGTTGATCGCGATTGCCGGAAGCCGCTGCGAAGAAGCGGACTTGCGAACCTCTTGCGCAGCCTTCAATTGTGCTTCTGCAGCCTTGAGATCGAAGCGTTGCGACCATGCGGCGGTCACAGCTACCGTCAACATCGGCACGTCGCTCGCGAGCGGAGCGAGATGATCAGCGGGTTCAACCTGGGTACCAAGAGGCAAACCGATCAGACGGCACAGCTGGATACCGCGTTTTTGAACCTCTCCCAATTGCGACCGAAGTCTTTGCTTCTCAGTTTGTAGTTCGACCAGGCTTCGGCTCGCCTCGATAGGGGCTTTGTTGCCCGCATCCACTTGCGCCTGCGCCTGCTTATAAGTTGCTTCGGCGAGGCTGACCTCTGCCTGTTGGCGTTGCGCCAAAGCCACGTCGGATACCAGCTGGAGGTAGACCCCCGTGACGGCGAGGACTACTTCTTCACGAGCCTGATGCCCGCTCAGGCTACTGGCGCGATACACTTCGCTTTCTGAGCGCAAATTGTGCAGGGCGGTGAGGTCCAGAACACTCTGGCGAAGCGCGCCATGCAGGTCGTAGTAATGGAAGGGGCCGACGGAAGTCGGAAACTGCCCTCCCAGGCCCGTTCCGAAGGCCGAGGCACTGAAGCCCTCAGCAGCCAGATTCACCTTGGCTGCATTCTCTGATGCCTCGACGGTAACCTCCGGCAGCAGGCTGCTTCGGGCTTCCGCTCGTTGCGCCTTCGCTTGCTCCACGGCATTGTTCGAACTGATCAAGCCGAGGTTAACACTAAGCCCGCGTCGGATGGCATCCGCCAGCGCGAGGTGTACAAGACCTTCTCCGATTCCAGGACCGGGAACACTGCCGGCGTAGGAGCCTGGGACTTGTATCTGTACGTTCCCGCTTGAGCCGGAGGGCGCCGGTGAACTCTGCTGTGCGATGACACCACTGGCCTGTGATGCGGAGAGCGGAAGTTGGACAGGTCTTGTTCCGCCGATCGCTCCTGCTGTTTGGGCTTCAAAGCGGACGTACCCACTACCCAGCAGGACGGCCATCAGAAGGAAGGTTTGCCTTGGGAAAGGCGAGCGGCCGTTCATCCTCAACCTCATTGTCCTTTCCGGTGATCGTCCGCTGTTGGAGCTCGGCGTGTATGGGTTCAGTTTATACCGACCAGTCAGTTTTTATTCGGAGACGCCGCGAAACACATTGCTGCATTCCCGGCGTCCAGTCACACTGGATGGACCTCGCCCGTCTGAGCTTCGCCCGGCGCACTGTTTCCGATCCTATGACCCAGAAATTCTGGAACTCTGCCAGCTGCAGACTGTCCTTTCGCGACATCTGTTCAGAAGCTGGCCTTCAAAGAAAATTGCAAAATCCTGGGATCGCGTGCGTATTGGTAGGTCGCAAAGGAGGACGGAGGAGCGGCGTAGTTGTTGTTTGGCGGAAGGAAGTTGGGATGATTGAAAAGGTTGAATGCCTCTGCACGAAAAGTCGTAGCGAACTCCTTATAGACAGGAAAGTCCTTGCTCACGGCCACATCCACATCCTTGTATGACGGCCCCCTGTAGGCATTCCGCCCGGAGTTGCCAAATGTCCCTGCAGCGTTATCTTTGAAAGCCGCGGGGTTGAGACGGCCATGCATGTACGTCGGTACACCGGGTACCCGGTCGGCCAAGTCGATACCGAGACCCGTACCCGAGAAGTTGCCGGCATCTATGACGCTAAACGGCTGTCCAGAATCGACGACAATGAGAGTAGAGACAAGCCAAGAACCCGCGACTTCCCGTAAAGCTTTTTCTCTACCGGCGAGTGATGGTGAGGAATACGTGCCAGTGGTTCTAAACTCGTATTTCTGGTCAAAGTCGGAGAGCGCCCTGCGAAAGTTGTGATTCGTTGTGTTCGGCAGAACGATAGAACTCGAAAGCGTAGTTGCCGGCTGTGAGGAGTCGTCCAGCGCTTTACTCCAGGAGAAGGCCGGCGTCAGTGTGAATATCTTCCCGCGGTGCCGATAGGTGATGTCCACACCATTGTAGGAGGAGGTGCCAATGCTTGTTAAGTCCGAGATGATGCCGAACTTGGGGAATGGTGCCGTTCCGTTGACTGCAGTATTAAAACTGCCCGTAATCGGGAGGTGGGTACCCTCCGTCCCGTTGTAAGCGATATCGACCGAGTCGGTTGAGGAGAGAAGGCGCTGGAGAGAGAGCGACCATTGCTGAATGTAACCGGGATGGAAGTTCGCATCAAAAGTCGCTGCTTGCAGGCCAGTCTGGAAGGCGACATTTTGGGGAGCAGTGTAGTTGCCGTTGCGAAATCCGCTCGAGAATGGATCCGTCAACCCCGCTGATTTCCAAAGATTATCGATGTTCAGCCCTGGCTGCGTAAGTTGATATTCGCGAACGAAAGGTTGAGACGAGAAACCAAGATAGGAGTTCAGTGGGAATTGCAAATCATAGCGCCCGTAGCCGGCGCGTACGACCGCTTTGCCCTGGTCATCCAGTTGGTACGTTAGACCTACGCGTGGCTGAAACTCCGCAAGGCTCGAAAGCATGCCGGAGCTTGAGCAATTTGGATCGCCCGGAAATACCAAGCCAGTCGGAGCATTCGGGTAGACGGTGGACTGTGTTCCGGGTCTAAAGCAGGTAGCGTGGTTGTTCGCACCTGTGTAAGGGAAGAACGGGTCCCACCGGAGCCCGGCCGTCGCAGTCAGCTTGCTCGTCAGCTTGATATTGTCTTCCCCATAGACACCAAAGAGGTTGCCGTTGATGTGAGGGAACAAGCCATCCTGCTGGACGAAAATGTAGGGCTCGCCCATGAGGAAGTCTGCTGTCGGGTTGAGTGCCGGGGCTCCGGTAGTGGCGATGCCGATCGTGGCGCAATAAGCAGCCGGTGCTCCTGCTTGCAGACAGCCCAGATAGGTGAATTCGCCGATAAGGGTATTCACGCCAGCATACGCGGCGACAGGATTGTTTGCCGTGTAGTTCGTTTCGTTGAGGCTGATGCGCCGGTAGACAGCGCCGAAGGAGATCTGATTTCTGCCTGCAGTGGCATAGACATTTTCTGACAATTCGAGCTCATTACGTGGGAAATATGTAGGGCTGGCAGCATTCACTTGGAATTGTCCGACAACAACCGTGTCGGACAGCGTAGTACCACTCAGACCAGTAAGCCCAAGACTTGAGTAGCTCATCACTCCGGATGGAACAGTGGAGGTTGCGAGAGCTCGAACGTAGGAAGCGCGACTGTCGAACACGAAAGCTCCCTTGGTCCAAGTGTCGCCGATCGCGTTCGAAAGCCAAGGCTGAACAAAACCTTCATGTACGGCGAGATACTGTGCAGAAGGGGTGCCTCCGGAATTCTGGAGCACGTAACGATCGTAGAAGGACCGCGCAAACAGGTGATGGTTTCCAAAGTTGTAGTCGACTTTGATGAGGCCCTGCTGGTCATTGCTGTTTTGCGGACTCTGATAGCTGATGAATCCCGTCGTCGGATCGCCAAGCGGAATCGAGGCCAAGAGTTTTTGGCTCGATGGACTGATCATTGCGGGTGAGAGTTGGAATGTTCCGAAGTTGCCCGCCCGTTGCGCCGCTGTGGGCACGAAGGCCGTTTGCGTAACATTGTTTTTCGTCGGAGTGGCCTGATACGAACCGAAGATGAACAAACGATCATGAATGATCGGGCCACCGGCCGCGAATCCGAATTGGTTGCGCTTCAACACGTCTGGTGACGTGCTCAATGCATTCCGAGCATTCACCGCACCATTCCGTAGAAACTCAAAGGCAGTGCCGTGAAACTGGTTGGTTCCAGAACGACTGACGATGTTGATAGCTCCGCCGGGCGCCGAAACATACTTAGCCCCGTAGGTGCCCGTGACGACGCTGAATTCACCGGTCGCGTCGGGATTGGGGAAGGGGCCGCCAATGACGGAGAGTGGGTCTGTATTGCCTGCGCCATCCAGCGAAAAGTAGGTGCCACCGGGACGCGCTCCATGCACGGACGGCGCACTCTCCTGGGGGTTCGATGAGTCTACCGCTTTCACCGTAGACGTCAGCGCCGCGCTGCTCGACGGCACGATGTTGAGCGACGTGTCTGTCACGCCCGCGACCGTGTATGTCAGTGAAGCGGGGTTGCGCCCATTGAGCGGCAGATCACGCACGACTTTCTCTTCCACCGTGCTCTGTTGGGTCGGTGAAGTTACATCGACTGCGACGGCAGCTGCCTCGACTGTAACTGTTTCTGTCGAACCGCCGATTTTGAGGGGTATGTTCACCTGCAACTGCTGGCCAACGGTGAGAACGACGTTCGTCTGGCGGTACGACTCAAATCCTGCCATTGCGACATCGAGCGTGTACGAACCTACGGGGAGTGCAGGGAAGACAAAGAGTCCTTCGCCATTCGACGCAGTCTTGGTGCTGACCCCAGTTGCGATCTGCGTTACCACCACCTGCGCATTGGGGATCACGGCTCCTGGCTCATCATGAACAACGCCGCTCAGCTGAGCCGATGCAGACTGAGCCTGAAGAACATTGGAATGCGCGGAGAAGCAAAGGAGTAGAGTCACGACTGCGAACAGCCCCCGCAGCAATGAGATCGGATGGGACCAACTTGCCTTGACGATGGAATTCATGACAGACCTCCCTAAAGTGCTGCACAACACTGCCTTCTCTCGGGCAGCCGGATTCTTGTGGCTGCACCACAGGGACGTCCTTGCCCTTTGGGCCGAACCACACAAGCGAAGTCCTTCCGGGGTGGTATCCGTTTGAACGAAGCTTGCGAACGCCAACACGATTCCGCAAAAACATACTGACCAGTCAGTGTTCTTGTCAAGTGGGAATTCTGGGAAGAATAAACAGCGGCAAAGTGCGCATTCCCCCCGCGGCAGAGCGCAGCGTATCGGAAGATCGGCTGCGGTCGATTGCGCGGGTTGAATGCTGACTGGTCGGTCGCTCCGCTAGAATCGTCTCGCAGCGCAAATGGAACGGAGCCCCGTGAAACAGCTCAACAAGCAGCAGATGCGTACGCAAGAGACGTACTCCAAGCTCCTCGAAGCAGCGGAGCGTGTGTTTGTTCGTGACGGATACGAAGGTGCTCAGCTTGACGAGATCGCATTGGCCGCGGGCAGGAGCAAGGGGGCTGTGTACACCCATTTCAAGAGCAAAGAGGACCTCTTCCTGGTGCTCGTCGAACAGCGAACGGCGCTTTACCTGGAGCGGCTCAACGCAAGCTTAAAGAGGTGCAACAATCGCAGGCAGAGCATGGCAGCCTTGCGAAAGTTCTACATTGGGGCGTTTAGCGAGGATGCGTGGTCCATCCTGACCCTTGAGTTCAAGCTCTTCGTGCTTCGCAGGCCGCAGTTGAAGGAACATTACCTGAAGACAACGGCCGAAGCGACGATAGACCCCGGCGGAACGATGTTCCTGCAGCTGTTTGGACACCTGCCGGATGAAGATCCGAAGGACAACAGGGCAGCCACACTCGCCTTGGGTCCGATCTTTCACGCACTGGTCTTGGAGAGCAATTTCGAACACGAAATCTTCTCGAAGAAGAGAACCAGCAGATTACTCGGGCGCATTTTCGATTCCCTCTTCGGGGAATGACGATCCCCTCCGTTGGTTCGCAGCCGGCGTGCTCGGCGTGTCCTACCTGTCCCTGCGCCGCTCCTCTCTTGAGCTCCTGCCCCGGCGAGTTCACCCGGTCGCGAACACTCCCTCGACAAAAACTGACTAGTCGGTTTTCGTGTACACTTCTCTCGCGCACGCGTCTGGCGGCACTGCCCCGCCCTGGCCCACGTATCAGGAAAGCACCAGAGGAGCTCGGATGAACCACCTACCCTATTTCCGCATCACAGCCGCTTCGCTTCTTCTCGCATCCTGCGCTGCCGTCCTACCCTGCCGCGCTGATGCTCAGGCTGGTATGTCCCCAAGCGGTCAGACGATTGCGCAGCGGACGCAAAGTCTCCTGTCGCAGATGTCCGTTGAAGAGAAGATCGGGCAGCTGAGTGATCTCGTGTATGTTCCACCGGAGTACAAAGTACCCGGCGTGAGCCCGGAACAGCCGGTTGAGGAGTCGATCGCGCAGGGCAGGATCGGTTCTCTGCTTTTCGTGAAAGATGCGGCGACATCGAATCGACTGCAGCACATTGCGGTGGAGAAATCTCCCCACCACATCCCACTCACTTTCGGCTTTGATGTCATTCACGGATTCCGGACCGTGTTTCCTGTGCCGCTCGCGTTGGCCGCGTCCTGGGATCCGGGACTGGTGACAGCATCGCAGACCATTGCGGCAAAAGAGGCACGATCTGTCGGCATCGACGTCACGTTCTCTCCTATGGTCGATATCGCTCGAGACCCGCGGTGGGGCCGCATGGTCGAGGGTGCTGGTGAAGATCCGTATCTGGGTTCGGTGATGGCCGTCGCCCAGGTACGTGGGTTTCAAGGCGACGTGCTGGGCACACCGGATCATTTACTTGCAACTGCGAAGCATTTTGCCGGCTACGGAGCTGCGGAAGGAGGGCGGGATTATGACGCCGCGTATATCTCCGACTCGCAGCTGCGAAATGTCTATCTGCCGCCCTTCAAAGCCGCTGTGGATGCCGGAGCCGGGTCGGTCATGAGCGCCTATATGGATCTGAACGACGTGCCTGCCACAGGAAATCGATGGCTCCTGCACGACGTACTGCGGGATGAATGGGGATTTGCAGGCTTTGTCATCAGTGACGCTGATGCGGTGAAGAGTCTGCAGAAGCACGGTTTTGCCAGAGACGAAAAGGACGCGGCAGTGCGGGCGCTGCATGCCGGCATCAACATGGAAATGGGGCTCGGCCACACGGCCTTTGCGGCACAACTGCCGAGCGCCTTGAAAGAAGGACTGATCACGCAATCGCAATTGGATGATGCCGTACGCCCCATCCTCGCTATGAAGTTTCGGATGGGACTCTTCGATCACCCGTATGTGGACGAGCTTGCCTCGAAACAGATTTTGACGATGCCGGAATCCCGTGTCTCCGCGCGCGTTGCGGCGGAAAGATCTGCGGTTTTGCTGCGCAATGAAGGAGCACTACTGCCGTTGAAGAAGGACACCTATCGGCATATCGCCGTGATCGGGCCATTGGCGGATTCAAAGGCGGATACCTCTGGCCCGCAAGCCTTCGCGCAGAACGTCTCCGAGAGCGTGACGTTGCTTGATGGACTTCGCAACAAGCTGGGCCCGTCCGCCACGATCTCGTTCGCACCAGGAGCCCAGATGCGACGCATGTTTGCCTCACGTGAGGAGGCGATGTCCGGCTTGAAGCCCGAGCCGGCCTGGACTGAGACGCAGATAGAGCAGGAAAGGACAGCGGCGGTGGACTTGGCCCGCAGCTCTGACTTGGTTGTCATGGTTCTGGGCGAAGCGCAGAACATGAGCGGAGAGATGGCTTCGCAAAGTTCGCTGGAGATGCCGGGCGGTCAGGAAGCGCTTCTGAAAGAAGTGATGGCAGTAGGAAAGCCGGTGCTGCTGATCCTGATGAACGGTAGGCCGCTCAATTTGGTTTGGGCCGCAGAACATGTGCCTGCGATTCTGGAAGTTTGGTATCCCGGCTCGGAGGGCGGCGCTGCCGTAGCGAACCTGCTCTTCGGCGACGCGACGCCAGGAGGCAAACTGCCGTTTACCTGGCCGCGCGACGTTGGCCAGATTCCGATCTCCTATGCTCACAACACAACACAGGCTCCGGAGGATCAGGCTAAGCGATATTTCGACAGTCCAAGCACGCCGCTGTTTCCCTTCGGCTACGGTCTGAGTTATACGCAGTTCAGATTTTCCAATCTGAAGATCGACCACACCTCCGCAAAGACTAGCGACACGATCAATGTTTCTGTGGATGTTACGAACGTGGGTCGTCTTGCAGGCGATGAGGTGGTCGAACTCTACACGCACCAGCAGTTCGGTAGCGCTTCTCGCCCAGTCCGGGAACTCAAGGGCTTCACGAGGATCAATCTAGCTTCGCAGGAAACGAGGAATGTTCATTTTTCATTGAGCGGCACTCAACTCGCCTTCTGGAGCGGTGCTTTGCGGAGTTGGAATTACGAGCCTTCTGTCTATGACGTATGGGCGGGCGGAGATTCCGACGCTCCTCTCCACGGTGAGTTCAGCGTCACCAAGTAAGCGAGCGCCGCGCCGGGGAAAGGAAGGTGAAAGATGACGAAAACACAAACCACAGCACCCAGCACGAAGGCGGATGTAGTCTGCGCCGGAGACAGCCTTACCCAAGGGACGATCAGCGCAAATTACATCAGTCTGCTGCAACGCCGCTTTCCTCAACTTTCTTTTTACAACGCTGGCGTGAACGGCGACACGTCTGCCGGGCTGCTGAAGCGCATCGACCAGATACTCCTGCCGGATGCCGCTCATGTAAGCCTGCTCATCGGTACGAACGATATTCACAAGTCGCTTTCGCTGGAAGAGTACCGCGCGAATTTGGAAGCCATTCTCGCAAGGTTAAAGGATCGGCACGTTGCTCTGCTCTCAGTACCTCCTCTCGGAGAACAGCGACACAGTGACATCAACCTGCGTGTCGAGAAATGGAATGGCGTCATTCGCGACCTTGCGGCCGAGCACGGCTGCACTTACCTACCGCTGTTTGAGTTGATCGCAGCTCAGCTCAGCGACGTGGGCCGCCCCTTCAAGGTACGGATGGGGCTTATGATGGCCGCAGCGTTCAGGCATCGCATTCTCGGACAAAGCTTCGACAGAATCGCCGCTGCGAACGGCTTCTCAATCCTGACCGATCAAATCCACCTTAGCGACCGCGGCGCCCTTATTATTGCTGATCTGCTTTCCGAATGGCTTGGCGGCGCAAGGAGCCGGGAAGAACAGACCGTGCATTTAGGAACAGTTTAAACCTTCCCCGG
>CAXTVG010000011.1:0-19621 GCA_964247505.1 uncultured Acidobacteriaceae bacterium | reverse complement strand
CGCCGATAGCCGTGCTGGGCGCTGCTGCCGGATGGGGCCGCTGGCTGCAGCTTCGGCTTCCCGGCACGCCTGCGGCCCGCGCCGCGGGGCTGGTGTGGCCGGTTTCGCTCGCGCTCGCAGGGCTTTTGCTCCTCGACTACCGCGAATCCTGATATTTTCTAGGAGACCGCTTGTGCGCGGAGTGTTCAACCTATCCTGCGCGCATGATCCCGTTTCAGGAAAAGGCAGGTGCTTTGTGGAAAATGCCGTTCGTGCCGATCACATGCTACTCAAGGCGATCGAGAATCTCCTCGCCGCGCAGCTGAGCGAAGTTCGCGCGCAGATGCACGTCCTCAATGACCGCGTCACCCGGATGAACGCCCGCATGGATGGGCTGGAAAAGACCATGGCGGCTGCGTTCAGCAATCTAAGCCAGGAGCTCAACACCTACAATGACGTGCAGAAACTGAAAGAGCGTATGGCGCGTGTCGAAGGTGAGTACCACATGAAACCCTCGGCCTAGCTGTTCTCGCCGCCACGCTCGCGCTTTGCACGTATTCGCCTTCCCCCCTGGAGACCGCATGCCTCGTCTGCCCCGTTTCGTCCTTTCTGTGTTCGCCCTTGCCGCCTTCGGATGCACCGCTTACGGGCAGCGCCTGCCTGCCGGTGCCGTCCCGCAGCATTACACGCTGGCGCTGACGCCAGACCTGAAAGCGGCAACCTTTACGGGGGACGAAACTATTGCTGTGCAGCTCGCGGCACCTTCCAATACCATCACCTTGAACGCCGCCGAGATCACATTTCAGTCCGTAACCGCCGGGGGCCAAACCGCCCAGGTGAGCGAGGACAAGGGGAAGGAACAGGCTACCTTCACCTTTCCCCAGCCGCTCCCCGCCGGGCAGGCGCAGCTCCACATCCGCTACGCGGGTATCCTGAACGGCCAGCTTCGCGGTTTTTACCTGTCTAAGACCGCCAAGCGGAACTATGCCGTGACCCAGTTCGAGCCGACCGACGCGCGGCGCGCTTTTCCGTCCTTTGACGAGCCGGCGATGAAGGCGACCTTCGACGTGTCGCTCACGGTCGACGCGAACGATACCGCGATCTCGAACACCAACGTGATCTCCGACAAGCCGGGACCCGAGCCGGGCAAGCACACGCTCCATTTCGCGACCACCCCCAAGATGTCGACCTACCTGGTCGCGTTCCTGGTGGGTGATTTCGTCTGCACCAAAGGCTCGTCGGACGGGGTGCCGATCCGCGCCTGCGCCACGCCCGATAAGCTCGCACTGACGCCCTACGCGGTGCAGGCGGCGGAGTTCGTGCTGCACTACTACGACACGTATTTCGGAATTAAATACCCCATGCCCAAGCTGGACATGATCGCAATTCCCGACTTCGAGGCCGGGGCGATGGAGAACTTCGGCGCTATCACCTATCGCGAAACCGATTTTCTGATCGACGAGAAACACGCCTCGGTGGAGGCCAAGGAGCGCGTGGCACAGGTGGTCGCGCATGAAATGGCGCACCAGTGGTTCGGTGACATGGTCACCATGCAGTGGTGGAACAACCTGTGGCTCAACGAGGGCTTCGCGACCTGGATGGAAAACAAGCCGGTCGCCGCCTGGCACCCGGAGTGGAACGTCCCCGAGCAGGAAGCCGTCGCGCTGGACTCGACGCTGAACCTGGACGCGCAGGCTGTGACCCGGACCATTCGTGCCGAAGCCAACACGCCGGACGAGATCAACGAAATGTTTGACGGCATCACTTACCAGAAGGGCGGCGCGATTCTGGGCATGGTCGAGAGCTACCTGGGCGAGGAGCAGTTCCGTAAAGGCGTGCACAACTATCTGCAGGCGCACCTGTTCGCGAACGCCACCGCCGAGGATTTTTGGGGCGCGCAAACCGCGGCGAGCGGCAAGCCAGTCGACAAGATCATGGAGAGCTTTATCGGTCAGGCCGGGGTGCCGCTGATCCAGTTTGGCGATCCAGCAGGTGGGAAAGTTTCCGCCCAGCAGAGCCGGTTTTTCCTGAGCCCCGCAGCCCAGCGCGCGCACGCGAGCGAGGCGGCCCAGACCTGGACCGTGCCGGTATGCTTCAAGGGCGTTCCCAATCAGGACTGCCCGCTGCTGACCACAGCGCAAGGGGCGCTGCCGGCTCCAGCGAGCCAGCCGTTCTTCGCGAACGCGCGGGGCAAGGGATACTACCGCAGCCAATACCCGGCCGGGGTGCAGGCGACACTGGTCGCGGGGATTGAAGCCGCGCTCACGCCGAGCGAGCGCATCTCGCTGATCGGCGACCAGTGGGCGCAGGTGCGGGCCAACAAGGCCAACGTGGGCAGCTCGCTCGATCTGGCCGCGGCCACGCATGGCGACGCGAGCGCGGAGGTGATGGAAACGGTGGTTGGCGACCTCCGGTCCATCGACGCGCGCCTGCTCGCCGCGCCCGAGGAGCAGGAGCAGTTTGCCGCCTGGGTGCGGCGCACCTACAAGCCCGAGCTGACCAGGCTGGGAATGCCCGAGGCGGGCGATTCCCCTGAAAAAGCCCAGCTGCGCGCGGACCTTTTCTCGCTGGTGGGCGGCATCGGCAAAGACCCGGACACGATCGCGGAAGCGAAGAAGCTCGCCGCTCAGGCGATACAAAACCCCGACTCCGTGGACCCGAACCTTGCGCTCGCCGCGGTGCCGGTGGCGGTCGAGAACGGCGACGCGGCGATGTTCGACCAGCTGCAGCATGTGTTTGAGACAAACAACAACCCGCAGCAGGCTGAGCAGGCGCTGGCGCTGCTGGCCGACTTCCGCGACCCCGCCCTGACCGACCGCGCCATGGCCTACGCTACTTCCGGCAAGGTCAAAAACCAGGACTCGCTGTTTATCCTGGCCGGCGCGCTCGGCAAACCCTCGACCCACGAGGCGGCATGGAGATACATCCAGGGAAACTGGCCCGCGGTTTCCGCGCAGCTAACGGAAATGAACGGCGGCTACCTGGTGCGTTCTGCCGGGTCGTTTTGCACCCCGGAGAAGGCGCAGGAAGTGAAGCAGTTCTTCACCGCGCACCCGGTCCATGCCTCAGCTAGGGGTCTTCAGATTGCAGAATCCCAGATCAACGACTGCGCAGAGTTCCGCCAGGCGCAGGAAGGGAACGCGAAGGCCTGGCTTGCCGCGCACGGGCAGTGAGGGAAGGCGCAGCTTGGTACCGGCTGCGCGGAACCTGTTTGCCGCACGCAGGAACGAACTTCAGCAGAGGTGAGGGATGGACGTGCGAATTGTGGACTTCCCGGAGACTCAGGTAGCTGCCATTGAGCACCGAGGTTCCCCGAGCCTGGAGCATGAGAGTGTCCGTAAGCTGATCGAGTGGAGAATCGCGAAGCGCCTAACCCTGATGGCCATTGCAGCTACGGCATCCACTACAGTGATCCACAGCGTACGCCGCCCGCAGACTATCGAGCGGATTTCTGTATCTCCGTCGAACGCCAGGTCGCTCCCAACCCATATGGCATTGTGGAGAAGCTGATCCCCGCCTCGCGCTGTGCTGTCGCCCGCCACTATGGGTCACGGGAACACGTCGCAGCAGCGGTTACCCTGCTCGATATATGGCTTCCTTCCAGCGGCGAAGCACAGGGGGCCTTTCCAATCTTTTTTCACTACGTAAATGTCGGACCTGGCGTGCAGGGAGAGGACATGGTCACAGATGTGTACCTGCCGCTTCAGTTTGCGAGGACGCGCTCTGCATCCTGAGTAACAGCGGCAAGAATCGTGCCTCAGGCCTGCCGTTAAAACAAGCGAACGGGCCGAATTCGAAGAGGTCTCTCGAATCCGGCTCCCGTTCTACCCCTTGCTGCGGTCTGTGAACCGGAAAAAGAGCGACTGCTTCGCGACCGGCGCGGCCATGTCGTTTAAAGAGGCCATCTGCGCGCCGGAGAGCGGCGTGAATTCGCGTGCGATCTGCACATTTTCTTCGAGTTGCGGGATTGTGTCGCAGCCGATAATGACCGTGCTGACCGGATGCGAAAGCGAAAAGCGCATGGCATCGCGCATCGACATCACGCCCGGTCGCGTGGCGATCGCTGAACCCTCCCAGGAGTGCTCCTGCTCGGCAAGCGGGGGCGGCATCCAGCCCGTGAGCAGCCGTCCACGCGCCGGGACCTTCATGCCGATAATGCCCATTTGTTTCTCGACCGCCAGCGGCAGCAGCGCCTCCTGGAAGCTGTGGATGTGCGAGTCCGCGGCATTGATGGCCATCAGGATCGTGTCGAACGGATAGCGGTTCACCGTATCGATCAACGCATCCGGCCGGTAATGCCCGGTGACGCCCAGAAAGCGCACCACCTTCTGGTCGTGCATCTCGATCAGCGCTTCCATCGCACCGCCCTTGGCGAAAATCGCATCCACGTCCTCCGGCAGGCCCACATCGTGCAGCTGCCACAGGTCCACATGGTCGGTGTTGAGCAGCTGCAGCGACTTCTCGATCATGCGCAGGGAGCCGTCGCGGGTGCGCTCCTTGGTCTTGGTCGCGAGAAACGCCTCGTTGCGCCGCGTCTTCATCACGCGCCCCACGTACTGTTCGCTCCACCGCGCAGGGCCGCCGTAAATGGAGGAAGTGTCGAGGTAGTTCACGCCCAAATCGAGCGCGCGCTCGATGATCGGGACCGCGACGTCGAAGTTTTCAGACTTCTCGAGCGAAGCCTGTCCGCCCAGCGAAAAGATGCCGACTTTGTAGCCGGTTTTGCCCAGGTTGCGCGTCGGCATGGCTGCCTGCGTGCGCGGGTTGTCGGGCATGGGCGGCAGGGACTTTGCCTCCGCTAACGCCGGTGCAGCGCCTGAAGCAAAGAGTCCGGCAGCTAGCGCCCCTCCGGTTTTCAGAAAATTGCGGCGATCGTGGGTATTGGCTTGCTTTTTCATGGAACGCTCCGAGGTGGGACTCCAGCTTGCCTGAGTATAGAACCCAGCATTGACACGCTTCAGGACGAAACGGAACTCTGCTCTGTGGGAGCCCTGTGTTCGGAGAAAGCTCGGAACACCCGCGCACACGCGCGAATCAGAACTTTAAGAGGCACCCGCCCTTCTTCGGCGAAAACCAGCTCGCCTTGACGCTTGGTCTGCGGCCGAAAATACCATTGTGCTAGAAGCGCCTGGTGCTTGCACAAAACCAGCGTGTCTGGGTCGCGGTGTTCAGCTTCCAGCTTTCCGAGTGCTTCCCCGAGCAGGTCTTCCGGTGCCGGATCTTGTTGGGAGCCGTGGAGCGGTGTTGGGCGAAGCGCGGCCGGGTGGGCGAACAATGAACTCGACCCCGATTGCTCGTTTGGAAGCCGCAGCCCCAGAAGGCAGAAGGGTACGGGCCCAGCAATGGCTCCTCGGCGAACCAGGAACAGCTCGACCTGGTCAGGCTCAATGCTAGGCTGCACCAGCACACAGTGTTGTTCGGCTAGGGCGCAGGCTAAGGGGGGAGCGGATGAGACGACCTGCTCGACCTTGAGCAGGCGCATGTGGGCTGCCCCGGCGGCTTCGAAATCCAGCGCGGTGCTCGCGTTCTCCCGTTCCAATGCCAGCGCGACGATCGGACTGGCCCCTCGCGTGCGGAGAAACGCTTGAACTGCGGAAGCTTCCATCGCGTATCGCTCCTCCGAACAGCCGCCGTAGCAAGGCGCGAGACACTTCTTCATCTCCGAATAAATGCAGCCCGGGAACTGCGGATCCGGGGCTAAATCCTGAAAGCAGCGCCTGAGAAGATGCAGATCGAGCACCTCCTCGGCGTAGCGCTCCGCTGCCTGGCGTGAAGCGAAGGGTCCGAACAGCTCGCTGGCCGCCTGAGGTGTGATTGCATTGGTGACCCACATGCGCGGGAAGCGGTTCCGCATGCCAAGCCGCAGGAAAAAGGGCGTACGCAGGCGAAGTCTCGCTGCTGCCCGCTCTCCAAATGCGGCTTCGCCAGCCCGATAGAGCAGGAAGCGCGCGGAAAAGTCGGAAGCTGTTTCTGCCCACGCGATCCGGCGGACCAGCTTTGCAAGCTGCAGCCGTTTTGTTTGCCCCGGCGCGGGCGTAAGCAGTTTTGCCACCCGACGCCGGAGGTTTGACGTCAAGTTCAGGTAGGGCTCGCCTGTAGCCCCACGCAGACAGAAGACGGCAGCCCGAGGCGGCAGCTGCGTCCACGCCGGCTCTGGCCTATCGGGGTCAAACTCGATTTCGTGTGGAAACAGCATCGCTCTCCCTGAGCCTACGGGAAAGCCGCCTCCGCTGTCCCTGGCTTCAATTCTTCCATCCTTCATTCGCCCGGCGCTGCTCTGAGCAGGATGAAAATAGGATTGCAACGATTGCAAGTTTCAGCCCCAAAAGCTAGATACCTCCCCCTGCATAGAGCGCCCTAATCGTCCTGCAGAACAAGGGTCCGCAGCAAGTCGAGCACCTCGCGGCCTGCAGCTTCTGGGTGGAGCAGGGCATGGTCTAAAGCTGCCGCAACGGCGGGCGCTTCCGAATCCGACGGAGGCAGGGCATGGGCCATGGACCACTCCGGAAAAGTGCGCTCAGGCGCGGCTCCGGATTCGAGCACGGTGACCTCTCCGTGGCGCGGATCCCGTTGTATTTTCTCGAAGATGCGCTCGATTGAGGCTTGAGGACCTTCAAGCACTTGTGCAAAGTAGCCGGAGCTAAATAAGAGAGCTCCGGTTACGCTTTGGCTGCTGTTATTGGCGCGCGCGGTGCTGAGAATCTGGAGAATCTCGCTGTCCCAGTCTCCGGGCGTACCTGCTACATAGTTTTTGCTGCAATACACGATTTTATAAAGATCGCTGTTCATGCGCCACCTTTGCTGAGGGTGTGGGATGGTGCGGGTGTGAAGAGTTGAGGGACGAGGGAGGCCAACTCGCTCGACGGGACCGCCTTGCTGTAAAAGAAGCCCTGGACGGAATGGCAGCCCTCTGAGCGAACATGCGCTAGGTGTTCGGCGGTCTCAACGCCCTCGGCGAGTGTGGAAATCCCAAGGCTATGGCCGAGGGCGGAAATTGCCCGCACAATTGCCCGGTTTCGCTTGTCGCCTTGTTCCAGAGCGATGAGGGAGCGGTCGATCTTGATCTTGTCGAAAGGGAAGTTGACAAGTTGGCTTAGAGACGCGACACCGGTGCCGAAGCGGTCCATCGCGACACGAACACCGAGCGCGCGCAGATCTTTGAGCGTTGCGAGGACCGCCTGACCGTCGCGGAGCAGAATGTTCTCTGTAACTTCGATCTCGAGCCTTTTGCCTGGCAAGCCCGCTGCGGCGAGAGCGCGCTCCACAGACTGCGCGAGCTTGCCCGTTTCAAACTGTAGCGGAGAAATATTCACAGCTACGGTGACCGTATCGGGCCATTTGGTCGCCTCACGACAGGCGGTTTTCAAAACCCATTCGCCGATCGGCACCGCCAAGCCAAGTTCTTCGGCAAGCGATAGAAAATCACCCGGAAGCAGGAGTCCGCGCTTTGCATGGCGCCATCGCAGCAGCCCTTCCAGGCCGATAACCGAGCCGCTTTCTACGTCGATTTGCGGTTGATAATGCAGTTCAAACTGCCGCAGCAGAAGGGCTTTTCGTAGGTCGAGCTCCAACGCTCTGCGGCCTTCAGCCCGCTCCTGCATTGCCGGTTCGAAAAAGTGGAAGGTGCCGCGCCCTGCTGCCTTGGAGTAATAGAGAGCTAGATCTGCGCTTTTCAGCAGGGCTTCGCGCGTTGTGCCATCCCCTGGCCCCGTCGCCAAACCAATGCTCGCGCCCACGTGGATGACGTTTCCATCCACAAGGAAGGGCCGCTGCACCATGTCGATAATGCGCGCCGCCAAGGCTGCGTTCGCTTCCTTGCTGGACGGGTTTGCGAGCAGGATCGCGAACTCATCGCCGCCCAAACGGGCAACCGTGTCCGACTCACGAATGGATTGTGTAAGTCGTTCGCTTACCAGGCGCAGGAGCGCATCTCCGGCCGCGTGACCCAGCGTGTCGTTCACGGCTTTAAACCTGTCAAGGTCGATAAAAAGCAGGGAAACGCTCGCGCTTGTATGCATGCGCGCCAAGGCGTGATCCAGCTTTACCTCGAAGGAGCGGCGATTGCCGATCCCGGTAAGGTGGTCGCGCATGGAGAGCGAGTTTTCAGCTGTAATGGAGGAGTTACCGGCAGTTCTTCTTGAAAAGAAAGCCAGCCAGCAGCCGTCCCCGGCTTCATCGATGCGAAGCTCTGTGGGGCCCTCGCCGCCAATGGACAGCAATCTTTCCCCCTCGAACTTCGGCTGCGGGCAGCCAGCGGCAGCTGCACTGGCCCAACGCTCTAGAGAGGCAAGTCCATCCTGTCCGGGAGTGAAATGAGCGGTGACAAAATCCACAAATGTGGAGCCAAGCTCCGGAATGTTTGATTGAAGCCCGAGCAGGAGCGAAAGGTTTCGGCTCGCGTGCAAAATTCGCAGCTGCGGGTCCAATACCATGCAGACCATTGCTGGCTCACGCCCAATGCTGTAGTCCGCGCCCTCTTCTAGAGGAACAGGCGCGATGCTCACTTCAACCATTTCCAAAGCAGTTTCCAAATCAAGCGCTCCCCGGACCGGACTTCGCGTGGAGCGAGGGATTCGCGTCCATGCGCCGGTTTTCCGTTTGGCTACTTATCGGCAGGCGGGGAAAAGATTTCAGGCCTAAAGCGTGTAACTCCATTACCGAAGTCACTGAACGGCTCTGGGGAAATTGCCGATAGACAGGTAGGTGCAGAAGCTGAGGTGGACGCGGTCGAAAGCGAAAACATTTTTGACGGTTTTTCCAGAATCTCAAGCTCCCGCAATGGTGAGGCCGTCAATGCGGAGGGTGGGGCATGCAGTGCTGGCGCGGAATTCCAGGTCATTGCCGATGGCATAAATATTGTGAAACATGTCCTTGAGATTGCCCGCAATGGTGATTTCCTGGACAGGAAAGGTGAGCTCGCCGTTTTCGATCCAAATACCGGAAGCACCGCGGGAGTAGTCTCCGGTGACCATGTTGACCCCGCGGCCTAGGAACTCCGTAAGGTAAAGACCTTGCGGAATCGCGGCGATGATCTGCTCGGGGGTTTGGTCCCCCGCGGGCAAGAACAGATTGTGCGTGCCGATACCGGGATTGCCGGCAAGACCGCGTACGGCGCTGGCAGTGCTCGGGAGCCCGAGTTTGCGGCCGGCATAGGAATTGAGGAGATAGGAGCGGAGGACGCCGTTTTCAATGAGAACAGTACGGCGCGTGGGTAGGCCCTCGCCGTCGAAGGGAGATGAGCCGAAGAGGCCGGGGAGTGTGCCATCGTTGATAACGTTAATGGAAGCTGCGGCAACCTGTTGCCCGAGCTTGCCTGCGAAAAGGCTCGCGCCTCGGTAGATGCTTTCGCCGTTCGCGGCCTCGGCCATGGCGCTCAGAATGGAGCGGGCCATCTCCGGCGCGAACACGACGGGCACGCGCTGCGTGGGCACGCGGCGGCCATCGAGCCGGCGCAGGGTGCGGCGCGCCGCCTCGGCACCGACCTGCTCGGGGGATTCGAGTTTGGCAAGGGTGCGGGCGCTCGAACTCCAGCCGTCCCGCTGCATCTCGCCGTTTTTGCCGGTGGCAATCGGCACGGCGGAAAGCCCGCAGTAGGACGAGCGGGACGCGCCTACAAAGCCTCGTGAATTCGCGAGAACCCGGAGGCTGGTCGCAGCGGAAAAGCTGCCGCCGTCCGAGTTGCGGATGCGCGGGTCGGTGGCGAGTGCGGCTGCCTCGACGCGGCGCGCGTATTCGATGCGCTCGGGGCTGGCCAGTGAGTAGACGTCTTCGTAATAGAGCTTGAGGTCTGCATCGAGCGCGCCGAAAGCAGTGGCTTCGGGCAAACCTTGCAAAGGGTCCGGCGAGGCGATGCGGGCGAGCGCAAGCGCTCCCTGCACGAGGTGCGCTATGCCCGCGGGAGTGAAATCGCTGGAAGAAGTGCTGCCGACGCGCTGGCCATCGCTGCCGGCGAGAAAAACGCGAAGACCAATGCCCCGCGAGCCAGAATCCTTGAGCGATTCGAGCTCGCCCATGCGTACGTTGGCTTCAAATTCGTCGCCCTCGCGGACCACCACATCGGCGTCGGTCGCGCCCGCTTTGAGAGCTTGCTCGACCACGGATTGGGCTTGCTCCGCTAGCTGTGAGGCATAAGCAGGAATTTGTTTGCCTGGATAAGTGCTTGCTGGCATTGCACAGTTCTCCTGCTTGCATTTTAGCCGCTGGTGCAAATGTCTTGCCGATCAAAGAAAACTGGGACAGCTGAGGGGCTTTGTGAAGTGCGCATACCAAACTTCAGGACTACTTAGGCCTCAGCCGGCTTGTGCTCGACCATTACGCATTTTGTAATGTCCAAGCTTTAGAGCATCGAATGGCGGAAACTCCTACCTTTACGATCGCTGCCATCGCTGCGTACCAACGTACGTTGTTTGCCACAACGGCTGCCAGAAGAAAAGAACAGAAGCGTCGGCTAAGAGAGTCGCAAGGGAATCCCAGTGACGGCTCGCTCTCGTGCAACTTATCCAAAAAGCCCCAATGGCGGCAAGAGCAAAGAGTGTCAGGAAGATTACAGTGCCTACATGCCATGCAACTCCCTGTACTACCTCCTGTGGAATATTCAAGCTTTCCTCTCCGATCCTGCTCAAGACGCAATAGCTGTACTTCCACAGCCTAGTTCGCTGCAACTACGGCAGTGAGACGGCTAAGAGCCCGTTCCGCCCACGGTCATGCGGTCGAGTTTAATGGTTGGCATGCCGACGCCCACCGGCACCCACTGGCCCTGCTTACCGCAGTTGCCGACGCCTTCGTCGAGCGCGAGGTCGTGGCCGACCATGGACACGTATTTGAGCGCTTCGGGGCCGCTACCGATCAGTGTGGCATCGCGAACGGGCGCGGTGATGCGGCCGTCTTCGATCAGATACGCTTCCGACGCGGAAAACACGAACTTGCCGCTGGTGATATCGACAGAACCGCCCCCAAAGTTGACCGCGTAGAGTCCGCGGCGAACGGAGCGAATGATGTCCTCGGGCTCGTCCTCGCCGGCGAGCATGTACGTGTTAGTCATGCGCGGCATGGGCATCTGCTGATAGCTTTCGCGGCGGCCGTTGCCGGTATTTTCCTTCCCCATCAGCTTTGCGCTGAGTTTGTCGTTCATGTAGCCGCGTAGAATGCCGTTCTCGATCAGCACGTTTTCGCGCGAGTCCGCGCCCTCGTCGTCCACGTGAATGGAGCCCCGGCGCGCGGGAATGGTCCCGTTATCGACCACGGTCACTTTGTCGCTCGCGACCCGCTGGCCGATGAGGCCCGAAAAGGCGGATGTTCCCTTACGGTTGAAATCGGCCTCCAGGCCGTGGCCGACTGCTTCGTGGAGCAGCACGCCGGGCCAGCCGGGGCCGAGCACGACTTCCATATCTCCGGCAGGCGCGGGCACAGCGTTAAGCTGCAGAATCGCTTGCCGGGCGGCTTCGGCGGCGAAGTACTCGGGGGTTTTCGCCTCGTTGAAGTAGCCGAGTTCGACGCGCCCGCCACCGCCGGAGGTGCCGCGGGCAGTTTTGTCGCCATCTTTGGCGAGCACAAACACGTTGAGCCGAACCATCGGCTGCACGTCACTCGCGTAGGTGCCATCGGAGGCGGCGACAAGGATGTACTTGATCTCGTCGCCGTAGGAGGCGCGAACTTCGGAGATGCGCGGGTCGTACGCGCGAGCGGCCGTGTCGGCGCGCAATACCAGGGCGAGTTTTGCGCTGAGGCCGGGATCGAGCTCGGCTGCGGGTGACGGGTAAAGTCTGGGGCGGGATTGGTCGCGCAGAGAAGCGCGGAGGCCGACGACGGACTGCTTTGCCGGGCCGCTGGCGATCAGCGCGGCGGTGCGCGCAGCGCGGAGGAGGCGGTCGGGCGAGAGTTCGTCTGTGTAAGCGTAGCCGGTGCGCTCGCCGGAAAGCACCCGGATACCGCAGCCGGCGCTGACGCCCTGAGCCGCGGACTTGACCATCGACTCATCAATCCCGAGCGAGGTCGAGGATACTGACTCGAAATACAGTTCACCATAGTCGCCGCCGGCTGAGAGCGCTTCCGCGAGACAGCGCTCCATCAATGGCTCGGTGACGCCGAATTTGCCGGAGAAGTAAGATTTTTGCTGCTGGTTGGCGTCTGTCATAGGCTTTCTCTTGGATGAAAAGGGGTGCGTTCGGATTCCGCGACGCCGGGCGCAGGCAAGCTAAGTGCCAATGGTACCGTTTGAGCCAACTCTTTCGAAATTTTTGCGCTGCGAAGATCGGGCCTGCTTGCTACTATGGGCGCATGAAGAAGCTTGTCGTCCTTTCGCTCGCCCTGCTGTTTTCCGCCTCCGCCTTTGCTCAGGACCACCACCATCACCGCCGTCACCATCACCATCATCATCACGACGTCCGTTAACCTTCCATGCAAGGGGGAGTGCGCTAGTCTTCGGGCATGCCCACTCCTCGCACTCTTCCGAGCGATCAGTACCCGATCGGCGCTCCTGACCGGAATCCTTTGCCCGAAAGCCGTCCGGCCCACGTCGCGTCAATTGCGGCGTTTCCCGGACTCTTTTCCGCCATTTACGCCGAACTGGATGCGGCGCAGCTCGATACACCCTACCGCGAGGGGGGCTGGACACTTCGGCAGCTCGCGCACCACGTCGCCGACTCCCACATGAACGCTTTTGTGCGGACGAAGCTGGCGCTGACTGAAAATTGGCCGGTCATCAAGCCATACGACGAGAAGCTTTGGGCGCAGACGGCCGAAACCGCGCTGCCTATCGAGCCGTCACTTACGCTCCTTACAGCGCTTCACGCGCGTTGGGCCTCTCTTCTCGGGGCGCTCACGCCGGCGCAGTGGGAGCGCGGATTCGTGCACCCTGAGAATGGGCAAACCAACCTCACACAGTCGGCCGCGCTTTATTCCTGGCACGGGCAGCACCATTTGGCGCACGCGGCAGGGCTGCGCGCACGGATGCGTTGGTAAGCTCCACGCTTACTCCTGCTGTGCGGTGAGGGGCCATCTCCGTGGAGCGCACGGAAGAAAACCTTAGCTGTGGGGGTACCGCGGTACCCTTGCGGGAAGAGCCGTCCCCGGCGATGCTGTTCTTGTCTTGGCCGCCTTTGCCACCTCCGTCGGGCGCACTGCGCCTCCGCTCGATCCTGCGGCGCTTGCCCGCGCGCTGGAAAGCTTTCTCGCCGACAATCCTCGAGCGTGCGTGGTGGAAGACGGCGCGATTCTGTTCGACATGAGCCGGTCCCGGTGGACGCTCGACGCCTCGGGCGGCCGCTGCGTCCTCCAGCTTTGGAGTGAGGAGCGCAACCTGGTCCGCACGGTTGTGGGTCTTCAGGAGCGGAGCAGCGGCTTGCGGCTGGAGGTGAAGCGGTTCGGGCAGGTGAAGCCGCAGGTATTGCGGGTGACGCCGGATCGGGACCAGCGGACGCCGACGGCGCGGGAAGCGTCGCGCAAAAACTTTGTCGGGCTGCTGCGGCGGGTGCTGGCGAGGGTATTTCCCGACCTCAAGCAAGGGGAAACCTTCGCCGCGAATGCGGACCTGGAGCACTCGTTCGGCCCTGCGTACGTGCGCGGGACTCTGGAACGCGGGCAAACGACCTGGGCGCTGGTCGCTATCAATGGGCAGGAAACCCAGTCGGCAATCGATGGTCTTTTAACTATTGCGGTGCTTTGGCTAGAGCAGTGCCGGGCGCGTGCGGGCGGCCGGCGCGTGGTGGAGGGCGTCAAGCTGATCGCTCCGGCGGGGATGACGGCAACGCTGCGGGAGCGCCTGCCGTGGCTCAACGTTGCCGCTGCCAAATGGGAGTTGTGGGAGCTGGATGAGCTTCGGGAAGAGCTCGCGCCGGCCGAAGCCTCGGACTCGGGAAATCTGCGGGCGCACCTTGGAGCGGCATTCGATCCGGCCGCCACGCTCGGGCGCTCAGAAGCGGCGGTGAAGCAGGTTTTGGCGGTTCTCGAACCGGACGATCGGGAAAGGGCGGAGGTGCTGCCCCGCTCAGCGACCGAGATCAGCTTCCGGCTGCACGGGCTTGAGTTCGCGCGGGTTTGCCACGGGGTAAGCGCGGCTTCGTTCGCGCGGGAAGACCGGATCACCTTCGGGGCGGGCGCGAGCGAGACGCCTCTCACGGAGGAAACCGAACCCATGCTGCGCGCGCTTGTGGCCCGTCTTTTTCAGTCGCGGCACCCGGGAGGCAGTGTGCGCGACCCACTGTTCCGGATGCAGCCGGAGCGGTGGCTCGAGTCGGTTTTGCGCGCTGATCTGCCGGAGTTGGAGTCTTCGCTGCGGCCCGGGCCGGTGTACACGCAGGTACCGGCGCTGGCCTCGGCCGATCGGGGCATGCTCGACCTGCTGGCGGTCACGCGCGACGGGCGGCTCGCCGTTCTGGAGCTCAAGGCAAGCGAGGACCTGCACATGCCCATGCAGGGCCTGGACTACTGGATGCGGGTGCGCGCGCTTCATGCGGCAGGTGAGATCGCGCGGGCTGGGTATTTCCCCGGGATTGAGCTGTCGCCCGAGCCGCCGCTTTTGTATTTCATCGTGACTGCGCTCCGGGTGCACTCGACCGTGGACACGCTGCTGAGGCATCTGGCGCCGGAAGTGGAATGGCGGCTGCTGGCCCTGGATGAGAAATGGAGGAAAAAGCGGGCGGTTATTTTTAGGAAAAGCGGGGGAGGCGCCAAGCGATGGCCGCGCATTCTTGCGGGCCAGCAGGGTTTGTGAGCGAACGCAGCCCGCTTACAAGACGAGAGGGAGGCTTCTGTAGGTGCATAGTTTCGAGCGCGGCGAGAGAGGCTTGGCTCAGTTGAGGACCGGCGTTTCAGAATCGAGACTTGGGGCAAATGGGTTGTTGGCCGGCAAGGAGCGTGGGGGCGCTGCCCTGCCAGCTCGCGGGTCAGCTCGCAAACGGGACCACGGACGCGAGCCGGGGCGTTTCCGCGACGGGAGCCTCGGTGCGCCTGCTTAAATCTTGGTAGTAGAAGGGCTGCGGAACGAACTCCCTGCCGACCACGCCTTTGAAGCGGGACAGAGCGCTCCAGGTGCGTCGGCGCAGTCCGCCGGAGCCGGCCGCTGCGCGTTTGATCAGCCGGGCCAACTCTTCCTTTTCCCCCAGCTGCACGTCGGGGCGGCAGCCGGGAAAGCTTGCGGTTTGCTGGGTCCACTGATCGCCGTCAGGGTAGAACCAAACGGCGGAGCTCAACGCTGGATCGGCAGCAGGCGGAAGGGCAACGCCGGCCCACTGCGCCCAAAGCCGCCCGGCGAGATCGGGCTGTCCGGCGACGGCTACGTGGCCCAGCTGTGTCGCGCGCGGGTTCAGCTCGATCAGAAACGGCTCTTCTGTTTGCGCGTCCAGCATGAAGTCGAGTCCGAAGAAGCCGGAAAGCTGCAGTTTTTGCGCCAGCAGCTCGCCTGCCCTGGAAATGCGCGGATCGCGCATGAGCTGCACAACCAGCGATGGCCCCGTTTTGCCTTTGGAAGCGGCCACGCGCGCCTGCACCTCACCCAGAATGCGCCCCTGGTGGCAGGCGTACATGGAGTTGGCCGGGACGCCGCGCACAAGCCGTTGCGCTGTGATTTCCGGGCTCGGCGCATGACGCAGAGCTGCGAACACCGAGCCGTCGCCGACGCGCAACCATTGTGCCGTCCGCTCGCCCGTTGTCGCCGGTCGCAAAAAAGCGCGAAGGGCGCCCTCGGCTTCCGGCAGCGAGGAGACGATCTCTACGCCCCGTCCGCCCCAAGTTCCATCCTTTTTTAGGACAAAGCCTTCACGGTGTGCGGCGCACCAGGGTCCGAGTTCGCCGGCGCTGCGGATCACTTCTGTTTTAGGAACGGAGATGCCGAGCCGGTGCGCGAGCGACAGCAGCCCGAAGCGCGACTGTAATATCGGGTACGCGCTCGATGGTCCGATCGATCGTTCTATAGCCGGGCGCAGGGAAGGATGGGCCGCGGCAAGTTCGTGGAGGTAAAAGACCGCCCTGTCGTCCGCCGGCAGGAGGTAATCCGCGCCGCTTGCGGCGATGGCATTCCGGAGCGAACGCATGGGGTGGGTCAATCGGAAACGAAAATGGCTTTGGACGCTGGAACTGTACGGGAGCGGACCCTCCTCCGGGCAGATTGCACTCAGGCGCGCGCCATAGGCGCCGAAGCGCATCGCCAGGCGGGTGATTTGCAACCAGCTTTGGGTGGTGATCAAAAGAACAGAAGTGCAAGGCGGCATTGAGCTCTGCTTTCCGGCCAAAAGGAACAAGGCTTCAAGGTTTCATAAACTGTGCCGATAGTAGAGGAACAGAACAATTACCGTCCAACTCTTCAGTAAGTGTTACTGCATCTTTCTGGAGCGGTAAAAAACGCTCGATTTATACTGCAAATATTCCGAGGCTGGTGGCGTAAACAGATGCGAGAAACAGATGTCGCAGTGGTAGGGGCGGGGCCGTACGGGCTCTCGCTGGGGGCGTACCTGAGGCATGGGCGTGTGCGTCATCGGGTCTTCGGACGCCCTATGCAAAGCTGGGAGCGCAACATGCCTGCCGGTATGTGCCTGAAATCGGACGGCTACGCTTCCACCCTCTACGATCCTCAGCATGAATTTACCCTTGAGCACTACTGCCGGGAGCAAAACCTTCCCTACCGGCGCTCCGGCATGCCGATCCCGCTCGAAACTTTCGTCGGCTACGGGCTCGAGTTTCAAAAGCGGATGGTGCCGCAGCTAGAGCAGGTAGACATCGCGCATATTCGCAAACTGGAAGACCGATACCTTCTGCGGACGCAGACCGGTGAGGAGTTCAGGGCGCGCCGCGTGGTGCTGGCGGTAGGAATTACACACTTCGGCTATTTGCCGCTCCAGTTACTTGGCCTGCCCACCCAAGCTGTCACCCACAGCTTCGCCCATGGGGAGGTGACACAATTTGCCGGGAAGCGCGTCCTGGTGGTGGGCGCGGGTGCGTCCGCGGTGGATACAGCGGCATCGTTGGCCGACGCGGGCGCGGAAGTGCACATTATGGGGCGCCGGCCGAAGATCGGCTTCTACATGCCGGAGATGGACCCGCGCCCACTCCGCCGGCGTTTGCTCTACCCCCGGTCCGGGCTTGGGGTCGGCTGGGAATACGTCATCTGCGTCGATGCACCGTTTTTGTTCCGCGCGCTGCCGCGGCAGTTCCGCCACCGGGTCGTCCGGCGGCACTTGGGGCCCATCCCGGGCTGGTTTATGAAGGACAAGGTCGAGGGCCGCATTGCGATGCACATGAGCGCGGAGCTGCGGGAGGCTCGCTGGGACGGCGCGCAGGTGCATGTCACCTTTGACCAGCCGGAGAAGCCGGGGCAGGTGTTTGTTGCCGACCATGTGATCGCCGCTACCGGCTACAAACCGCGCATCTCGGCGCTGAAATTTCTCGATCCCTCGCTGGCCGCGCAGATCCGGACCTCGGAAGGCACGCCGTTGCTCAGCGCCAATTTCCAGACCAGCGTACCGGGGCTCCACATGATTGGGTTGGCCTCAGCGAATTGTTTCGGGCCTGCGCAGCGGTTCGCTGTCGGCGCGAAGTGGACCTCCCGGCACATGTCCCGGTACTTGAAGCGGCAGTTCGCCCCAGAAGCGGCCGCCACAGAGTTTCACCCGGCCGTCGCCGGGTGAGTGCCGGGGCGTTCAGAGTGTGCTTTGGGCAATGCTGTCTTTTGTCGTGTCTGCAACGCCCCGGCTCGCGAACACGCGAAAACCCGAAACGTCCCGGAGCGAAAAAGTGCCTTGCGCGCCGCGGGGGGCGCGCACCCGAAAAAAGCCTGCGTCCGCGACATCGGCCAGCCAGAAGGCCGGGCGGGCGTCCGGTTTTTCGGTCTGGATTTCGACATTGCCGACCTGAAGGTTGTGCACATGCCGGCAAAACAGCCCCGTGGCGGGCAGCTCGCCGAACATGGCCGGTTCGGGATAGCTGTTCTCGTTTTCAGGGGGCTGCCGTTCCGCCAGCTGAGACGTACCGCCGCCCACCTGCCGGAAAAACGCATTGTTAATCTGCACATCTTCGATCGGGTGCCCAGGCACGCCGCTCAGAATGGACGGCAGCACGGAGGCACCGGAACAGGCGATATCGCTGATCAGAATGCGGCGCATGCGCCCGATCGCGACGCCGGAGGGCCCGCGCATGCGCTTGCCGAGCCGCAGAAACAAGGGCGCTTGCGCGATGTCCCGCATGGTGATGCCGGTAAACGTAATGTCCTCGCACACGGCACCGTCGACGGCTTCGAGCGCGAGCCCGCGGGAGCTCTCAAAAACGCAGCCCGAGATCGTGATGTTGAGAAAGCCGCCGTTGGACTCGGTTCCGCACTTGATGCGGCCGGTGCGGTAGTTCGCGAATGACGCCGGCATCGGCTTCCAGGTGCCATCGAGCACCGAGCCCAGTTCATAGCCGCCGGTGACAAAGCAGTTCGCGATCGTCACATTTTCGGTGGCGCGCGCGTACCCGAGCGCGAAGCTGCTCTTGGGGCATATGCCGTCGTCCCAGGGCGAATTTACCGTGCAGTTGGAAACGCGCACATTGCGGCAGCAGTCCAGGTCGATGCCATCGCGGTTGGTGTCGATTTTCAGATTGTCGATGGTGAGGTTGTCGACGCCGGTCGCGAGAATGCCGAACCAGCCGCCCTGCAGGATGGAAAAGTCGCGCAGGATCACGTTGCGGCAGTTTTTCAGCGCGATGGCCTTATTACCCACGCCCGGTTTCGCGGTATCGGGCAGGTCCGTGTCGTCCGAGTGGCCGCGACTCAGGCCCTTGCCCCAGATCAGGCCCGGTCCCAGGATCGAGATGTCGTGCAAACCCTCGCCCCACAGGAGCGAGTTGTGCCAGTGGTTGTGGCCATAGTCTTGATAGGCCTCAAAAGCATGGTCCTGCGGTTCGGCCGCGTCGTA
The DNA here is from genome assembly GCA_964247505.1 of uncultured Acidobacteriaceae bacterium. Lineage (GTDB taxonomy): Bacteria > Acidobacteriota > Terriglobia > Terriglobales > Acidobacteriaceae > EB88. The sequence goes on along the minus strand of CAXTVG010000011.1, from coordinate 758 downwards.
CCCTCGGCTGCTTGTTCCCTCGAGCGGCGTTTCGGCGGCGAGGATCGTTGCCCCCTGGTCCAGGTAGAGCGCAACGCGGCTTTGGAGATGAATGGAGTAGCAGCGGTACACCCCGGCGGGGAAGTAAACCGTGCCGCCGCCCGCTTTTGCGACTTCAGCAATCGCGGAATTAGTCGCGGGGGTATCCAGGGCGCGGCCGTCGCCCGCAGCGCCCCGCTGCCGGACACTGAGCCAGCCTGGCGCTGGGCTATGCGGGGCCGCGGCTTCCGCGGGCGGACGGCTTTGCGCGATCAAGAGGGATGGCGGAACAGCCAGCGCCAGACCGCTTCCGGTGGCAAGGCGGAGCAGGGCGCGGCGATGCAGCAGGGTGGACACGTTCGAGAGCATGGAAAATACCGTCCTTTGAGCCGCACCCGTTATATCCCAGTGCAGGGATGGGCTGCATTTCTTGTCAGGGGAAGGCTGCCAAAACCTCGGCCGGCTCGGGCCGCACCCGAAAATCCGCGTGGGCGCGGGCAAAGAGCACCGTGCTGTCTTGCGCGAGGACATAGGTGGCGGGCAAGGGGAGCCGGTAGCTCGCTTCACCGTTCATAAACGGGATGTTGACCAGGATGGATCGGTAATAACGCTGGAGGTACGCGGGCACCGTGTAGACGAGGCCGAACTGCTCGGCGACGGACGCGCCGGGGTCGGCCAGCACGGGAAATGGCAGCCCGTGCTGGCTGGCTGTGAACTCGTTTTGCCGCACGGTTTGGGGT
>CAXTVG010000010.1:2175-19624 GCA_964247505.1 uncultured Acidobacteriaceae bacterium | reverse complement strand
GAGGCGGAACTGCTCGCGGAGGTAGTTGTCAAAGGCGAGCTTGGAGGCGCCGTACACGTTGAGCGGGCGCTCGTTCTCGGGAATGGGGGCGAAACCGCCCGGGCCGCTGAGACCGTAGACCGCGGCGCTCGAGGCGTAGACCAGTGGCGCGGCGGCGCGGATGGCGTAGGCGAGAACCTCCTTGGAATAGGTGAAATTGTTGTCCATCATGTATGCGTGGTCGTCGACTAGAGTGTCGGCGCAGGCGCCCTGGTGGAAAACAGCTTCAGCCTTCGAAAGGCCGAGCGAGTTCGCGGCAATCGCACGGCGGAACTCGTGCTTGTCCATGGAAGCCGTGAAGCGCGCGCCGTCGAGATTGCGAGCTTTGCGCGCGTCGGCGAGGTTGTCGACGACGAGAATGTCGGTAACGCCCGCGCCGTTGAGCTCGTGGACGAGGTTGCTGCCGATAAAGCCCGCGCCGCCGGTGACGATGTACATCAGCGCGCACCTTGCTGTGCGATCGCGCCCCGGTAGGCGGCGAGGTAGCCCTCGATGGCGCGATCCATGGAAAAGCGCGCCGCGTTGGCTAGGCCTTCGTCGCGCAGCGCAGGCAGCCGGTCGAGTTGCGACAGAATGGATTCGGCAGCGGTCGCAGGCTCGTCCGGGTCGATCAAAATGGCTGCGCTTCCGGCAACTTCGGTCATAGGCGCGCGCGCGGTGGTGATGACGGGGCAGCCGCACGCCTGGGCTTCGAGGATGGGCCAGCCGAACCCCTCGTGCCGCGAGGGGAACAGAAAGGCTTGGGCCCCACTGTAGAGCGCGCGGAGCTCTTCGTTGCTGACCTCGCCGAATTCGAGAATGTTCGGAGCCTCGCCGCTGGCCTGGACCGTCTCGCGCAGGCTCGCGCTCCAAGGTTTACCGGCGAGGATGAGCCTGGTCTGTGCAAACTGCGCGGAGCGCTTGAGCCCGGCGAAAATCCGAACCGCGGCGCTGCGGTTTTTGTACCAGGAGTTGCTGCCGACGTGGAACAGATACGGCCTGCTGTCGGCGATACCTCGGGCAGCGAGGAGCTGCGCGGTTTCCTCTTGCGGCACGGGGTGGAAATCCCAGTTCAACGGGTTGTGCACGACGGTTGTAGGCGGGGGTGAGCCGCCTGCGAGCTCCCGCAGGTCCTCGGCGCTTTTGTGCGAGACGCAGATGACCTGCCGGGCGCGTGATAGACCGCGCGCGATCCAGCGCTGGAGCAGGCGGCCCGTGCCCCCGATGGACACACCCGCGTACCGGCCTTGCGCCGCGAAAACCGCGAGCAGGTCGTGGCAGGTGATCAGGCTGGGTGTTTTACCGGCAAGCGGCAGGTACATGGAGTTGGAGTGGTCGCACACGTGGACCACGTCCGCCCCGCGGCATGCGCGTCGTAGGGCGGCCGGGGCGAGCAGGTACTTATCGACGTAGCCGAGCCACTTGGCCAAACGCACGCTCTCCCCGAAGAGGCGCAGCAGAAACGCTTTCGGGTAGACGGCAACGGCGTCGTGCCCGCGAAGCCGCAGCTCGCTTTCGAGCATCCGCGCGTAACGGAGCATGCTCTCCTGCCGGTCGGGGAGGTAGTTCGAGATGAGCAGGATTTTCAATGGAAAGAATAAGGCGGTTCGGAAAGCAAGGCTGTCCCGACGGTTTGCGGAACAGCCATGCTCGGTGTGCTTATCGCGCGACCGGGGCCAGCATTTGGCTTTCGATCCAGGCGTAGGTCTTGGCCATGCCGTCGCGCAGCTTGATGGAGGGCTCCCAACCGAGATATTTATGGATGAGGGTGTTGTCGGAGTTGCGGCCGTTTACGCCCTTGGGCGCGTGCAGGTTATAGCGGCGCTCAAGCTTGATGCCGGCGATGTCCTCGACGATGTCGACCAGCTGATTGATCGTGACCAGCTCGCTTGAGCCGAGATTGATGGGCTCGTCGATCTCGCTTTCCAGAATGGCCTGGGTGCCGTAGGTGCAGTCGTCGATGTACATGAAGGAGCGAGTCTGGTGGCCATCGCCCCAGATTTCGATCTCGTGCTTGCCGCTCTGCTTGGCCTCGATCACCTTGCGGCACATCGCGGCAGGGGCTTTCTCGCGTCCGCCATCGTAGGTGCCGAGCGGGCCGTAGACGTTGTGGTAGCGGGCCACGCGCGCGGTCAGGCCGTAGTCCTCCTCAAAGTGGCGGCACATACGCTCGGAAAACAGCTTTTCCCAACCGTAGCCGTCCTCGGGCAGCGCCGGGTAGGCGTCCTCTTCCTTGAGCGCGACCACGTCGGGTTTGGTCTGCTTTTCGCCGTTGTAGACGCAGGCGGAGGAGGAGAAAAAAAAGCGCTCCACCCCGGCCTCGCGCGCTGCCATGAGCATGTGGGTATTGGTCAGCACGCTCAGCATGCACAGGGCTTTGTTGTTCTCGATAAAGCCCATGCCGCCCATATCGGCGGCCAGCTGGAAGACAACGTCCGTGCCGTTCGCGGTGGTCTGGCAGTTGGCGCGGTCGCGGAGGTCGAGCGACAGGTTTTCAACGCCCTTTGAGGTTTGATACCACTCGTCCAGCGGCTTCACATCGACGGCGCGGACGACGTTGACGCCCTTGGCCAGGAGATCCTTGACCAGGTGGCCTCCGATAAAACCGCCTGCCCCGCAAACGACTACCTTTTCATCTTTCAACTTCATGCGCGCGCACCCCTGGGTTGTTTCATTGCGAACGAACCCAATTTGTCGTTGTAGTTAGGCCTCAGTATCCTTGGCTTGGATTGTGGCGTCAAGCTTTGGACTGCCCTTGGTAACGTGTCCCGCCCTTAAGCATGGAGAGCCACCTGCTTGCCCGGTTGCGCGGCGCGTGCCGCCGATTCCCGGCCGGCTTGCACCTCTTGCCGGCCGACGCTGAGGTAGGTAAACCCGCGCTGGGCCATGTGCTCGGGCTCGTACAGGTTGCGGCCGTCCAGGATGATGGGATAACGCAAGCTCGCGTGCAGGCGATCGAGATCGAGCTCGGCGAACTGCTCCCAATCAGTGAGGATCAAGAGCGCATCCTTGCCGCGGGCAGCCGCATAGGCGTCTTCCACATAGTGCATGCAGTCCGATGCCGGCAAGACCTCCTCCGTGCGCTCCATCGCGGCGGGATCGAAGGCGTCGATGGAGCAGCCCTCGCGCAGCAGCATCTGCACGATCTCGATCGCCGGCGACTCGCGGATATCGTCGGTGCCGCCCTTGAAGGCAAGGCCGAGAACACCCAGTTTTTTGCCCCGAAAAGTCCACAGAGCCGAGCGCACTTTCTGAAAGAAGCGGCGCTTCTGCTCGGCATTGATCTTTTCCACCTCGCTCAGGAGGCCGAAAGATACCCCGTACTGCTCGGCCACATACCGGAAAGCCGCTACATCCTTGGGAAAGCACGACCCGCCATAGCCGATTCCGGCGTGCAGAAAACGCGGGCCAATCCGGCTGTCCATGCCGATGCCTTTCGCGACCTGCTCGACATCCGCCCCGACCGCCTCACAGATGTTCGCGACCACGTTGATGAAGGAAATCTTAACCGCAAGAAAGGCATTGGAGGCGTGCTTGATCAGCTCGGCCGCCTTGGTGGAGACGTGGAGCAGCGGCGGCAGCGACTCCTCGCTGCGGTGGCCCGGGATGCCGTTCTCGCGTTTGTAGTATTTGCCGCTGGTAAGCGGATCGTAGATCGCCGACATAAGCGCGGCCGAGCGAGGCGAGTCCGTGCCGACTACGATCCGGTCGGTGTGCAGGAAGTCGACGACGGCCGTACCTTCGCGTAGGAACTCGGGATTGGAGGCGACGTCGAACAGGTCGCGCGGCACCCCGTTGCGCTCCACCACGCGCCGGATCCACTCGTTGGTGTAGACCGGCACGGTGCTTTTTTCAACCAGCACTTTATAGGAGTCGATGGACCGGGCGATCTCGCTCGCGACCGCGTCGACATAGGACAAATCCGCCGAGCCGGTTCCGCTTTGCGGGGTGCCGACCGCGATAAAAATGGCGTCCGCTTCGCGGGTAGCTTCACGAAGATCAGAGGTAAAGCTCAGGGTCGCGCCCCGGTGCCGGTCGAGCAGTTCTTTGAGGTGCTCCTCGTGTATCGGGACGCCGCCGCCGCGCAGCATTTCGACTTTGCGCTCGTCGTTGTCGACGCAAATCACCCGGTGCCCGATCTCAGCAAAACAGGCTGCGGCAACAAGTCCAACATAGCCGGAGCCGACAACAGCAATACAAACGGAGCTTTCCATGCTTTTGGGCGGTCTCTCTTTCCTTGTACTCAGTGTGCGGGAGCGGCAGCGCCGGCCCCGCTCCGAAGCTAGCGTATCACTGGCTTTCCGATAAGCTCCGATTGTGCGCCGCCTGCGCGCTGGTCCAAGATCGAATCGCGGGTTTCGTCGCGGCCGCGCCTCACCTGGCTGCGCTGGAAGGCGCGCAGGTCGTCCTGTTTCGCGCTCGCAGCCTGGCTGATGGACATCCCATGACTGATCCTCAACCGTTGCAGGCGGCGCTCGTAAGCCTCGAACGAACCTGTCTTCGGCTCGTAGAACCGCTCGTGCAGGCTGGGCACGAGCCGCGTTCTCGGCTCATATACAGTGCCATCGCTGACCGGGGCGAACCGAGGCCCGTTTGGGTCTACGCCCCGATTGAAAGGCGAAACCTGGGCCGAGGACTCCGTCGGCAGAGCCGCCTCACCCTTGGTGGAATCGGGGAAGCCGGTAGCAGAGGCGTTGAACGTTGGGGGCAGCCCGAGGATTTGACCTGGCATTTGGGCTCTGCGGATCGGCGGTGTTTGGCCGTCATCAAATGCATACGCTTCCCTGGGTACGGGCGCTTCAGAAAAAAACATGCTCGCCTCTAGAGACGGTGAAGCCATGTCCCCGTGGAGCTCCGGGCCGGTTTTCCACCCCGAAGTGAAGCCGGTAAGTACCGGGTCGGTTGCGAAAAAGCCGGCGCTTTCGTCGGGCGCTCCGGAAGCGGCGAGGGTTTGCGTTGCGCCGGGTCCGGTTTGGACCGCGGGCAGCGCTAGACCCTCGCCGGAAAACCCGGCCTCGGTCCCGCGTTTGGCAGCTGCTCGACCTGAAAAAGCGTCCCTTGCACTCACCGCGCCGGTAAAGGCGGCCGCCATGGAAGCGGCACCGGTGCTTCCCCGCATTTCCTGCCTTGTTGCCGCGGTTCCCGCGTAACGCTGCAAGCCGCCCGCTGCAAAAGCCTGGCTTCTCCGGCCGCCTCCAAAATAAAAATCATTGGCGCCCACTACGGACTGCGCATCGGTCAGGGCGGCGGTATGCGGAGCTGTTTCGGCATAAGCGTTCGCGTAGGCGGTGTCGGCGGGGGAAAGCGTGGAGCCGAGCAGGTGAGAGTGCGTTGCATCGGAGATGTCGACGTGAATGTCCGGTGTGGGCAAATTGGCTGTGATGGCGTCGAAACTGGAATTAAAACCGGATTCAGCCGTGCTATCGGCAATCGGGGTGCTCAGGCTGCCGGAAATGCTGTTTGAAAAGGACGTGCTTTGCGCCCGTGCAGCCGCAGCGGCCCATAAACACAGCGCCGGGAAAACGGCAAGAAGGGCTCTCGATCGAGAAGAAGCGTACCGATTGACCATCACAAACCCACATTCCTCACCCGGAACTCCGGAAGTGACATAATCAGCCAAATCACGCCCCCGAAGAAAATACCGTTTCGAATGACTACGAAATAGGACGTAACCGAGGTTTCAGGCTCCAAAAGGACGCCCAGCGATGCCAGAATGATAAAGCATGAGGCGAAAACAGGCATCGTTTCGGCAAGAAACTCAAAGGAAGCGCGAAACATGAGCACCGCCAGGAGCGGGTAGAGAATGACCCCCCAGACTCCGAAATCCAAGGCTCCCGCCGTGTAAACCGAGTTGGCCTCGTCGGTATAGCGGGATCCGAATTTCTCGTTTGCGAGCGCCTCCTCGGTGAAAAAGAGGTCCTTATCTGAATAAAGCACCGAAGGGAGTGCCAATTGGACCTGCTTTGTCAGATCCTCCCCGTTCGCCGTCTGCATCGTGTGCGAGTAGCCCTCAAGCTGAGCCAGGAAGCCCAAAATAAAGGTTCTTCGCTGCACGTTCTCTGAAAAATCTTTCTTCACATCGGCATAGTTTTTTTCTTCGGCAAATCGAATGGCCGCCGAAATGCGCTGGCCGAGCGTCGGGTGAATCAAGCCGTACCCGGCGAGGCGAAGATAAAAGAAGCCGATGGTTGCCACGTAGACCACGGCACCCAAAAGCCCAAGAAGAACGACCTTCTTGAGCGGAGAATAGGGAATGCGATACCGGCCGAACCGGAGGGCCAGAAGCGAGAGAATGACCGAATAGATCAAGACCCTTCGTCCAGTCGGCAAGACCATGAGAAACAGGACGACGCTAAGGATGCGTGCATAGTTCCGCGTGAATCGGCCTTTAACATTCAGGGCAACGCAGACGGAAAGATCAAGCAAAGGGCTGAGGAGCCACTCGGCGAGGCTGGCAAGCACGCCGATATGGCCGATGTCTGCGGTGTCCTGACCTGTACTGGCACCCATAAACCCCGTGGAGCCGCTGGCAAAGGCCGCAATGATGACGAGTACCCCGAGGGTGAGGAACACAATAGCCCGGTTATTGAACTTGAGCTCAAAATCCTCGCCAAAAATGGGCCGCTCGTAAAGCTCGCCGAGAGAGATAAGAGCTGCGATCGATACCATAACGGAAGCCATCGCGTAGGCAAGATCCGCGGTGTTGAATTGAAGAAAGTCACCCAGAGTCGCATCGCCTCGGGGCAGGGTAAACCAGGTGTTTGCGGTACCCAGTCCGTAGCCCAAACCCAACGTGATGGCGAGCACCGTGGACACCCGGAGCGGACGGCGGCGGCCCAGCAGGTCAAAAAGCAGGTAAAAGGAAATACCCGCCAGCAGCACCGCGCCGACGATCATGGATGCGTCCGTGCCAGTGGCCCAGCACGGGAGGGCGCCGCCGAGAAGAATGGCCGGCATGGTGAGCAGGTAGCTGCGCCGCAGCGGAAAAAATAAAGAGCCGAAGCGGCGCGGCCGGGCGAGGCGCACAAGCCTCCTCTGCCCCTGGACCACCAATGTGGCGGCTGTGTTCACGCGCGCATTTCCCCGGCCCGTGCGCTCGGGTGCAAATCAGTGGACAAAGAGCGCATAGTTGGTCGCCAGGCCAAAGGCCGCCTCAATACCGCGGTAAAGAAATGTCTTCCCAAAGCTCGAAGGCACATAAAGAATGTCGCCGTCGGACACCAGGATGTCAGCCTGCTTGCCGTAAAGGATGTGCTTGAGGTCGAGGTCCACTTCTTCGCGGCCCGCGGGCAGCTTGCGAACCAGCTTGGTTTGAGAAAGGGCCGCTGTTTTATTCATACCGCCGGCCAGCGACAGGGCTTCGATGATGGAGAGCCGCTCGTTGTTGTCGACCAGAATGCCTCCCGGTCGAAGCACGTCGCCGATTACGTAGACCACGCCCGCCTTTGCGACCACTACGGTATCGCCGGGCTGGATCACCGGATTGACCTGCGCGTGGAGTGAGGCCGGGGTCGGCTGCAGCGCGATCTGTTCCGGATGCTCTTTGTCGCCGCGGTGGACGATTGAGACCAGGCGCCCCGCTGTCGACGAAACGCCGCCGGCGAGCGAGAGCATGTCGAGCAGCCGCCGCGAGCCGAGTGTTGGGTACACACCGGGCGCGCGCACTTCGCCGAGCACGGTTGCGCCCTGGGAGGCGAACTCGGTTTCCGACACGGTGACGTGAGGATTCAGGAGCAGGCCGTGGGTGCGGTACGCATCTTCGAGCGCCGCCGAGGCTTGCTGCGTGCTCAGTCCGGCCAGGTGCACCGCGCCGAGCACGGGCAGGTTGGCATCGCCGTCCTGCGTTACGCGAACCGACGCGCTGAGCTCAGGGGTTTCAAACACCACAACGTTGAGCAGGTCGCCGGCACCGATCATGATGGACGGAGCCTGATCGTCTCCGGCTGTCTGGGCGCTCTGCTGCTGATTGTTCGGTTGAGACTGCGCTTGCGCAGCCGCCGGCGCCTGCGCGTTCACCGGGCCAACGGCAAGAACGGCGGCGAGCAGGGCGAAAAACCAGGGCACTTTACTGTTCCGCATCCATGCCTCCCCCGTAGCCCGCTCCGTAGGTCGAGTTGTAGCTGTAGTTGTAGCGTTTGGAGTAGGTGTAGTAATTTTCAAGCCGCAGATCGACGTCATTGACGATGATGCCCTGCACGCGCGCGTTGACGCGGCGCAACTGCTCGCGCACCCGCAGGAGAGCCTTCTTGCGGGTGACGCCGGACCGGACCAGGATAAAGCTCGCGTCCACCTGCGGGGCGATTGAAAGCGTGTCGGCGACGGCCAGCACGGGCGACGTGTCCAGGATGATGTGGGCTTATTCGGAGCGCCAGCGAGGCAGCAGAGCTACCATGCACCGGGACGCGAGCGCTTCGCCGGGGTTCACCGTGACCGGGCCGCGGGTCACAAGCGTCAGGTTCGGCAGGTCGGGGAGCGGGTTTTCGTACGCGCTTCCCTCGTGCTCGCGCACCAGCAGGGTGGAAAGCCCGAAGCGGTTGGAGGTGCGGAATTTCATGTGCAGGGTGCCCTTGCGCAGGTCCGTGTCGACCAGCAGCACACGCGCTGAGCGGCGGGCGAAGGAGATCGCCAGATTGGCTGCACAGGTGCTTTTGCCTTCGGTCGCGAACGAGCTCGTAAGCAGCAGCAGCTTGGGTTCGCGATCGACCGCGGACAGCAGGATAGAGGAGCGCAGGGTTCGGAACCCTTCGGATACATACGACTGCGGCTCGGTGTAGGAGATCAGGTCGGGTGAAACGCGGGACATACGCTCCCGCTCCGCTTCAGCAGCTGCGGTTCCGGGCGCAGAGACGACCTTTTTCTGCCCTGGCTCGAAGTGAGGAATAACGGCCAGGGCAGGAAGACCCGCGATTGATTCCGCGTCATCCGAGGTCCGGATGGTATCGTCGATGGTTTCGGCAAACAGTGCCAGAATCAGTCCGAGAACCAGGCCGGCACCGAGGCCGATACCTACGTCATTGCGCTTCACCGGAAAAACCGGCAAGGGCGGCGTGGTCGCCCGGTCCACCACGTCGATCTGATTGGCGTTTAGCCCGGCGGTAATTCCGGCCTCTTTCAGCCTGGTTTGAAGGGCGTCGTAAAGGTCGGACGCCGAATCGGCGCCGTGCTTCAGAATCTGGTATTCGGCCGAGGTCCGGTTTTGCTGGAAGGTTTCGCCCTTGGCCGAGTCCAACCGCTGCCGCATCAGGTTTTCCGTGTTCAGAGCGGTTTGGTACTCCATCTGAAACCGGCGCTGCATATTGTTGATTTCCGCGCCGATATCTTTGCGGACCTGGACCAGCGAGGCTTGGATTTCCTTGAGCCTCGGCCACTCGGGCCCAAATTTTGACTGCAGCTCCGCCTGCTGTACGCTCAGGGCGGCTTCCTGCTGCTGCAGCTGCGCGAGCGTCGACGAGGGTGCCACCGACAGAAGCAGCTCCGGATTGCCGGTCATCGCCATGCGGTAGCGGGCTTCCTTGACCACGCGATCCGCCTGCGCTTCCGACAGCTGCTGGTTGGCGATGCGCAGGTTATCGAGCGTAATGTCTTCGCCATTGCCGTTCGGATCAACGCCAATCAGGTTGTTTTGCTTTTGGTAATTAGCAAGCTCGTCCTGGGCGGTCGTTACCTGGCTCTTCAGGTTGTTGAGCTGCTTGGCCAGCCAGTCGGAAATGCGCGTGGTTCCCTCATAGCGCACCCGGAGGCTGCGGTCCATATAGCGATCCACAATCGCATTCGCGACCGCTGCGGAGATTCCGGGGCTTTGATTGCGAAAGTGCACCTCCACCAGATCGGTTCCGGGCTTGGTGGCAATTTTCGTCGAGCCCTTGAAGATTTCGAGCAAGTCCTTGCGCTGTCCCGGATCAAGCGTTCCCGTATACGGGTGGCGGACAAAAACCTGGGCGAAAGGCTCCTTGTTGTATAGGTTGAGCGTGTTGATGACGTCCATCGACACGGTGTCGCTTTGCATAATGGCTATTTCTGTCGCGGTCCGCACCAGGCTGGCTTCCACGCCGCTCTGCTGGTCCTGCACCAGGTCCGAGATGCCGATGTTGCTCTGCTTGCCCGAGTTGATGTCGATCAGAGCAACCGCTTCATACTGCGGGATGGTGGTGAGAATATAAACCGCGGCGAACGCCAGACCGACCACAATGCCGGCGAGGATCAGCCATTTGCGCTTGATCAGGATCTTGCGGATGTCGCTTGGCGTGATGATCGCCTGCTCGGGAGCGAGTAGCGGTTCAGCTGCCGCCTGGCGCTCGGATTGCATCGCGGGGCCTTCCATTTTCAGCGGGCTCCTTGTGTACGGTTCGGGTGCAGGCGGCATGCGGCGCCCCGCGCAGCCCGTCGCGAGGAAGTGCCCGGGAATACTTGCGCCGGGAAAACAGGCCGGTCCGGCCGGGCAGTCAGCCGGCTGTTCCGCTCAGCCGGCAAAGGATCGCCCTCCGCCCGGCAAGCAGCGGACTGCATTCGAAGTCCAAAGGTTTCGTGCAGAGCTTTCCCGCCTTTCGCTACGCCGCCTTGCGGGGCGGGTTCCATCTGTTTGCTTTCCACCACACACGTACTATCGGCAGACTGCGCCGGAAATTGAGGAACAAACCCCTACTCCGAGAAACCCGCAGTGTTCTGCCGCTCCGATTCGCGCCTCGAAAGCCCCAGCTCGCTCAAGTTCCACCTGAGTGTAGCCAAGTTGCCTAGGCGGGTCAAACAAAGATCGAACCCGGGAGGTGCCCAAGGTACCCATCGAGGCAGCTTCTTTTTCCGCGCTTTTCACCCCTTTCCACCCGCCGGCGAAAAGAAAGCGTGGCAGTCGCCGCCCTTCCCCTTTGCCCAGTACATGGCAGCGTCGGCCCTGCTCCACAACTCTGCCGGATCTTCGCCGTCGTCGGGATAAAGCGCAATCCCGATACTGGCACTCATCTGAATCGCGCGTCCACCAACCACGTGCGGAGCGGCGAGCGAGAAGAGCAGATCGCGTACAACGCCATCGGCATCCGCAGTGCGCGCGACATCCTCAAGGATCACCATAAACTCCTCGCCCCCGGTCCTTGCCGCAGTGTCGACCGCGCGCAGGCGCCGGCGCAGGCGCTCTGCCACCTCGCGCAGGCAGCTGTCGCCCGCGGCGTGGCCATAGGTGTCGTTGATCTGCTTAAAGCGGTCCAGGTCGATGCACACGATGGCGGCCTTGGTTCCGTAGCGCGACGCTTTTGCGAGCGCACTGCTCAACCGGTCGTGCAGCAGCAGGCGATTGGGCAAACCGGTCAGCGGATCGTGATTGGCCAGGTGCACCAGCTGCGCATGCGCCTCCGTTTCCGCGGTAATGTCCTTAGCTACCAGCAATCCGGCCTCGCTGCCCCGAAAGCTCACGCGCTGCAGTGTCACTTCCACGACCCGCTCATCGCCGGCCTTGGTCTCAAACTGCATCACGCGGGCCCGCGAGCCTTCCGAAGAAGGAGACGAGCCGCTGACCTGGCCCCAGTGCATTTCTGTAACGCCAAAGGGGCCGGGCTGCCGGGCCGCAAGCAGGTCGTCGACAGCCAGCTGGGTGAGATCGTCGCGGCTCCAGCCAAAGGCGCGAATGGCAGCCGCGTTGGCTTCGAGCAGCCGGGTCGACTCTGCCTCATAAATCCACATCGGCAGCGGATTTCCGTGAAACAGGCTCCGGTACTGCTCCCGCTCCTGCTCGCTCAGGTTGAGCTCGGTTTCCAGCAGCGATACCAGCATCCCGAACGCAACGACCAGCTTGGGGACATTCCAGATTTCAGGGTCAATAAAGTGGCCCGGCCAGTGCGCCTCGGCGAAAATGCCGGCGGGGAAAACCGCGGCCCAGGCAAGAAAACCCGCGATGGTGGTCCAGGCGCCGGCCGACCGCCGGCCCGCTCGTTGGGCGAACAAGGGGGCGCACATCGCGAACAGCTCGGTGAGCAGCGCGGCGAGGGCATCGGAGGGGCGCCCGCGCAGCAGCGCCAGAACACTCCATTGACAGCAAACCAGGAGCAGCGCCGTGCACGGGATCGAAACGGTCCAGCGGTCCTTGTTGCCGCGCCACAAAAGCACCAGACCGAATCCCTGCAGCAGCAGATCGAGTGCGACGGGAACCACGCCCGGACGCGCCCCGAAGACGAGCGCTGCTGTGATCGCCAAAGCCGGCGCGCCCAGGCCGCCAACCACGGCGCGGCGCGCTCCCAGCTCGCCTACGCGCCCGGCGGTGCAAAAGGAAGCAAGAAAAAAGACGCCGCACAGCAGCAGCGCTCCCGCTGAGGCAGCGTCCACCAGCGCAGCTTCGACCGGGCCGGCAGGAAAGATCAGTTGCACGGCAAAGTGCGCCACCGCGCACAGCCAGCCGAATACCCAGAACCGCAGCCGTCCCGTGGGGCGCCTCCGGTAGATGGACACGAACAGAAAGACGAAAAACGAAAGAAGCACGAGGTTCAGAAGCGGAGTCTGTCGCACGGAGCCTCACAAGGAGAGCGGGTTCAGGGAAGGCATGGTGGGCGGTGAGGGACTTGAACCCCCGACATCCTGCTTGTAAGGCAGGCGCTCTAACCAACTGAGCTAACCGCCCGCGCCGGGCTGCTGCAAGTTTAGCAGGGCCGCTCGGGATTGTTACACTCGGGCTCGTGAGCCGGCTGATTGCGAATGCGGATGATCTGGGCTACACCGCGGGCGTGGACCGCGCTGTCTTCGCATTGGCGCAGGCAGCCGCGCTCTCCTCGGCCACGGCGATGGCCCGCGGCGCAAGCCTGGAGGAAAGCCTGCCGCAGCGCCCGGACCGGCTTGCGGTCGGCTGCCATGTTGTGCTGGTCGACGGCGAGCCCTCCTCACCCGCTCACGAGGTTCCTTCCCTGCTGCGAGAAGCAAGCTTCCGCCCCACCCTGGGCAGCTTTGTGCTGGACCTCGGGCGCGGGCGCATCCGCGGCGCGGACATCGAACGCGAGGCAATCGCGCAGATCCGCTCTCTCCAGGCGCGGGGCCTTCGCCTGACGCACGTGGACACCCATAAGCACACCCATCTATTCCCGCAGGTGCTGCGCCCCCTGTTGCGGGCCGCGCTCGCCTGCGGCATCGGCGCGATCCGCAACCCGTTTGAGCCGGAGTGGGCGCGGGCTGCCACTCTCGGAGCGCCCTTCGCCCGGCGTTTGCAGTTGAATCTTCTCTCCCTGTATCGCGGCCAGTTTCTGCGCGAGGTCGAGCGGGCAGGCATGCGCACCACCTCGGGCGCGCTTGGGGTCCTGGCCACCGGCACGCTCGACGCGCCCACGCTGGAGCGGCTTCTCAGCGCGCTTGAGCGGCACGGCTCGCCCGAGGATTGCTGTGAGCTCGTCTGCCATCCCGGTTTTCACGACGCGGCGCTCGACGCGGCCCGCACCCGCCTGCGGGCGGAGCGGGAGCGGGAGCGCGCCGCGCTGCTTGAGGTCCTACCGCGCTGGACCGGCCCCGGAGGCCCGCACCGTCTGGTTTCGTTCGCCGACTTGTAACGGAATGTTTTGCGCCCCGCGAACCGCGCGCGCGTCCAAGAGGAGGCTCTCGCGGAGGCGCGCATGAAGATCGGCATCACCTGCTACCCCACCTACGGCGGCTCCGGCGTGGTCGCGACCGAGCTCGGCATTGAGCTCGCCGCGCGCGGCCACGAGATCCACTTCATCACCTACCAGCAGCCATTCCGCTTATCCGGGCGAGAGCGCGGAATTTTCTACCACGAGGTCGCCGTCCCTACCTACCCGCTGTTCGAGTACCCACCCTACGATCTCGCGCTGGCCACACGCATGAGCGAGGTGGGCGAGTACTACGGGCTCGACCTGCTGCATGTCCACTACGCCATCCCGCACTCGGTGAGCGCGCTGCTGGCGCGGCAGATGCTCGCGGCGCGCGGCCGCCGGCTGCCGTTTGTCACCACGCTGCACGGGACCGACATCACGCTGGTCGGCCTGGATCGCTCCTACCTGCCCGTGACCCGGTTCGCCATTGAAAACTCCGACGGCGTCACCGCGATCTCAAACTACCTGCGCGAGAAAACATTGCAGGAGTTCGCGGTCTCGCGGCCCATCGAGGTCATCCCAAACTTCGTGAATTGCGACCTGTACACTCCGCTGCCCGAGGCCGAGCGCCGCGCCGGGCGAGCGCGTTGGGCGCATGACGGTGAAAAGCTGTTTCTGCACCTCTCGAACTTCCGCCCGGTCAAGCGCGTCACCGATGTTGTGGAAGTGTTCGCGCGAGTCGCAAAGGAGCTGCCCGCGCGCCTGCTGCTGGTCGGCGACGGACCCGAGCGCTCGAACGCCGAATACCTGGTCCACACGCTCGGGCTGCAAGATCGCGTCCACTTTCTCGGAAAACAGGAGGAAGTCCACAAGCTCCTGCCGCTGGCCGACCTGCTCCTGATGCCCAGCCAGCTGGAAGCCTTCGGGCTGGTCGCGCTCGAAGCCGCGGCCTGCTGCGTACCCGCCATCGCGACGCGCCAGGGCGGCGTGGGCGAGTTGATCGACGACGGGGTGAACGGACGCCTGCTACCCGTGGGCGACGTGGACGGCATGGCCACGGCTGCCATTGCCCTTCTGCGCGACGACGCCGCGCTCCAATCCATGGCCACGGCCGCCCGGCAAACCGCGCAACAGCGCTTCTGCACCACGCGCATTATCCCGCGGTACGAGGCGTTTTACCGGGACATGATGGAAAGCGCGTGATCCGCGAGTGCCGGGCTGGGCATCTGCATCGTTACCCGCGTCCCCCGGCCTGGGCGGCTGGTGATCTCAAACTCCGCCGCGGCCCCGGACAGCACCTCCAGCCGCTCCCGCACGTTGCGCATGCCGATGCCATTGCCCTGCTGCGTCAGCACGCCCGTGCGCAGCGCGCGCTCGGGCGCGATGCCCACGCCGTCGTCTTCCACCTCGATGATCAGCTTGCCCCGCTCCAGACGCGAGCGCAACGTGATGGTCCCACCGGAGATGCGGGGCTCCAACCCGTGCTTGATCGAGTTCTCGACCAGCGGCTGCAGCAGCATGCTCGGCACCGGCATCTCCAGCGTGCCGGGGTCGATCTCCTTGACCACCCGCAGCTTGTCTGCGCCGAAGCGCACCACCTCGATGCCGAGATAGTCGTCCGTAAAGCTGAGCTCGTCGCGGAAAGGCACGTAGGAATCGTGGTCCTTGAGCAGTGCGCGCAGAATGCTCGCGAGCTTCACGATCAGCTCCCGCGCCTGCTCCGGGCGCACGCGGATCAGCGTCGCGATGGAATTAAGCGTGTTGAACAGGAAGTGCGGGTTGATCTGGCGCTGCAGGGCGTCGAGGCGCGCTTCGAGCACCAGGCGTTTCTGCTCCTCAAACTTGAGCTCGATACGGATGGCGTTCCAGATTTTGAGCGGGATGCCGACCACCATCGCCGCCGCGGCCCAGATGCACAGCCGAAGCCCCCACCGCGAGGTGTGCAGCGCGAACAGCTCCCGCGGCATCAGGTGCGCGATCCACTCGCGCGCGACGTCGAGCGTGACGATGAGCCCGAGCAGCAGTACCTGTCGATCGAAGCGCGGCTGCCGCAGATTGCGGCGTATCCAGCGGTAGATGCTGAGGTCCACGAACGGCGAAAACGACCACACCTCTTCCGCCTCGGCCAGCCGCCCGAACGAGCCGGCAACCAGGGCGACCAGGAGGTAAAACGGCAGCGACAGGAGCTCGCCGTGCAGCACCGACGGGATCGCGAGCAGCGCCGCGCCCAGCATGGCCGACAGGGGCCCCAGCAGCACGCCGAGGATGATGGTGGTCTCAAACGCGATATCGGCCGCGTAGAAGTTCGGGACGGTGGTGCGGATCCAAACCCCCAGCGTGAGCGGCACGCAGAGAAACAGGATGAGCTTGAGCTGCTGGGGCGGGCGGCGCTCGTCGGCGAACAGGACGCGCTGGAACTCGCGCGAGCGGCCCAGCGCGCTCGACACCGCGGCGGCCACGCCGAGCTTGATGAGCAGCGTGATCAGGATCAGCTTGGGGTCGAGCGCGAGCGGTTCGGGGCGCAGCACACCCCTACTCTACTCCCGGCCGTGAAGGCCGGCCGCGCGCGGCTGCTCGTATAATCGGCCCATGCCCCTCGCCCGCGTCAGCAAAGTCGCCGACACCGCTTTGCCCACGCGCTGGGGCCAGTTTCGTATTCTCGGATTTACCGGCGAGCTGACCGGGCAGACACCTTGCGACGAGCACCACCCGGAGCGCACGGCGGAGATACAGGAAGCGGTCGCGCTGGTGATGGGCGACATCCACGCCGCGCCGCCGCTGGTGCGCATCCACTCGCAGTGCCTCACGGGCGACGTGTTCCACTCCCTGCGCTGCGACTGCCGCCTGCAGCTCGAGCTTGCGCTGCGCTCCATCGGCGAGCTGGGCGCGGGAATGATTTTGTATGACCAACAGGAAGGCCGCGGCATCGGCCTGATGGCGAAGCTCAAGGCGTATGAGCTGCAGGAGCAGGGCCGCGACACGGTCGAGGCGAACGTGGAGCTAGGCTACCGTGCCGACTGCCGCGAGTTCGAGCTGCAGGCCGCGATGCTCCAGCACATGAACGTGCCCGCGGTGCGGCTGCTCACCAATAATCCCGAGAAGGTCGCGGCGCTGGAGCGGGCCGGGATTAAGGTCGTCGAGCGCGTGCCCGCGGTGGTGCCGGTGGAGACGAGCTTTGAACGGTATCTGGATGTGAAGCGCGATAAGATGGGACACCTCTTTGAGCCGGAGCCCGAAGCTGCCCGGAACTGAACCAACTTCGGAAGTAGCAGAGTATGGGTGCCCCACGTCTCGATTTTGAGACGTGGGTCCGGAAGACAACGTGAGCTCGCCGATCCTTGAGCAACTCTCATTCGGTGAGCAGTTTCAACTGCGGTCGTGAGTCTTCGCTCACGAATACCCAGGTCTCAAACGCCAGACCTGGGGCACCCGTGTTGTTTGCTTGAAAGGGCTCGATCTGCCTCAGTACTTCACAATTCCCGCAAACGAGTGCGGGTCCAGGCTCGCGCCGCCGACCAGCGCGCCGTCGATTTCCGGCTTGGCCATCAGAGCCGCCGTGTTCTCCGGCTTGACACTGCCGCCGTACAGGATCCGCATGCCGTCGGCCACCGGCGCGCCAAGCCTGTCGCCCACCGCGCCCCGGATAAACGCGTGCGTTTCATCCGCGACCTCGGGCGTAGCGCTCTGGCCGGAGCCGATGGCCCAGATCGGTTCGTACGCGATCACAATCGGCCCCGCGTCGGCCGGCTTTACGCCTTCAAGCCCGATCCGCAGCTGCCGCAGCAGCACGTCGTTGGTCCGGCCTTCCTCGCGCTCTTCCTGCACCTCACCGATGCACACAATCGGCGACATGCCCTGGGCAAGCGCGGCCCGCAGCTTGCGGTTCACGTCCCAGTCGGTTTCGTGGTTGTAGTGCC
>CAXTVG010000010.1:0-2075 GCA_964247505.1 uncultured Acidobacteriaceae bacterium | reverse complement strand
AGCGCGGCCCGCAGCTTGCGGTTCACGTCCCAGTCGGTTTCGTGGTTGTAGTGCCGCCGCTCGGAGTGGCCGAGGATCACGTGCGACACCCCGACCGACTTAAGCATGGGCGCGGAAATCTCGCCCGTATACGCGCCCTCGCGCTCCGAGTGCATGTCCTGCGCCCCCACCAGCACGCCCGAGCCCGCGACTCGCCGCCCAAACGAGCGCAGGCACAAAAACGTAGGGCAAATCGCAATCTCATCGCGCGTGTGCCCCGCCACCAGAGGCAGAAACGCGTCCGCGTACGCGCAGGCCTCATCCGGCGTTTTGTACATCTTCCAGTTGGCCGCGATCAGCGGCTTGCGCGGGCTAGCGATCGGCCTTCTCCCCGGTGGCTTCGGTCAGCGCTTCCACACCCGGCAGCTTTTTGCCCTCCAGGAACTCGAGCGAAGCGCCGCCGCCGGTCGAAATGTGGCTGATCTCGCTGGTAACCCCGGCCTGGCGAATCGCGGAAACCGAGTCTCCCCCACCCACGATCGTGGTCGCCGCCCGGTTCGCCGCGACAGCCTGGGCAACAGCGGTGGTGCCGTGGGCAAAGGCAGGTAGCTCAAACACGCCCATCGGCCCGTTCCAAACCACGGTCGCGGCGCCGGCAAGCTCCTTCGAGAACCGCTCGACGGTTTCGGGACCAATGTCGAGCGCCATCCAATCCGCGGGGAAGTCGCCCGCGCCCGAGAACACCTGCGTCTTCGCATCGGACGCGAACCGGTCGGCTAGAACATGCTCCGTCGGCAGCAGGATGCGCTCCCCACCGCGGTCGAGCAGCGTTTTCGCGAGCTCGACCTTGTCGGCCTCCACCAGCGACTTGCCCACGCCCTGCCCCTTGGCCTTGAGGAACGTATAAGCCATGCCGCCGCCGATCAAGAGCGCGTCTACTTTGCTGAGCAAGCTCTCGATCACCCCGATCTTGTCCGAAACCTTGGCTCCGCCGAGAATCGCCACAAACGGTTTCGCGGGCGGCTCGCCGCCCAGGCCCAACGCGCGGCCCAGATAGTCGAGCTCCTTTTCCATCAGCAGCCCCGCGGCCGCCTGCGGCACATGGTGCGTGATGCCCACGGTCGAAGCATGGGCCCGGTGCGCAGTCCCAAACGCGTCGTTCACATAAATCTCGCCCAGCGACGCAAGCTGCTTTGCGAACCCGGGGTCGTTCGCCTCCTCTTCCGGATGGAAGCGAAGATTTTCGAGCAGCAGCACCTGCCCCGACTCAAGCTGCCGCGACAGCTCCTCCGCGATCTCGCCCACGCAGTCCGGCGAAAACGCGACATTCACGCCCTCGCCCATGCGATGGTCCAGCAGGATGCGCAAACGGTCGGCCACCGGGCGCAGGCTGTATTTCGCGGTCGGCTTGCCCTTGGGCCGCCCCAGGTGCGACATCAGGATCAGCTTGGCCTTCTGCTCCAACGCGTACTGAATCGTCGGCAGCGTTTCGCGGATGCGCGTGTCGTCGGTAATCGCTGAGCCGTCTTCGGTGAGCGGGACGTTGAAGTCCACGCGGATGAGGACGTGTTTGTTTTTGAGTTCGAGGTCGCGGATCGAAAGTTTTGGCATGCTGAGCTATTTATTCTCCGCGCTGATCGAGCGAGGCATCCGCCTCGATCTCGACGCGCCAGGCTGGGTGAAGCAGTTGGGAAATGACGACCATCGTTGCAGCGGGCCGGATCGCGCCGAAGAATTCACCATGCGCGCGCCCGACCGCCTCCCAGTCGTCCCTGTTCACAAGATAGATGCGGGTGCGGACAACATCTGCGAGCTCCGCGCCGGCCTGGCGGAGCGCCCGCTCGATCAGCCGCAAAACATGCCGCGCCTGCTCGTCCGCGGGAGCGTCGTCCGCACCTACCGGACCGGTGCCCGAAACATGAACCGAGCTGCCCACGCGCACGGCCCGCGAAAAACCGATCACGGGCTCGTACGGCGAAGTTCCTGCGATATTCGTGCGCATCAGGAACTCCCCGCTTACAAACCCTTCGATGCGACGAACTGCACCAAATCGCGCACCCGGCTTGAATAGCCCCACTCATTGTCGTACCAGCTCA
>CAXTVG010000009.1:4006-20453 GCA_964247505.1 uncultured Acidobacteriaceae bacterium | reverse complement strand
GCCGAAATCATTCGCGATTACGTCAAAAAGGGCCACAAGTTGTACATAGAAGGCCGTTTGACAACGCGCTCCTGGGATGACAAAGAAACCAACAAAAAGGTTTACCGGACGGAGATTGTGGTCAACGAGTTCGTTCTGATGTCCGGCCGCGGCGAAGGAGCGAGTGAAGGAGGCGGTTATGCCCGCAATGCTCCTCAAGCAAGCAACAAAGGTTCCTATGACCAGCGCCCCTCCGCACCTCAGGAGGATTACGCCCACGCCGAAATCACCGACGACGACATCCCCTTCTAAGCCCACAACCGAAACCACAATCAACCGCGGGTGCCCCACGTCTCGCTTTGGAGACGTGGGTCCTTGCGCGAAGCGCAGCCGCTTCCGCGCGGCTATAGCCGCGCTTCGCCCCGCTTACATCCAAACATGTTGAGCGGCATAGGCCGCGCGAAAGAAGGAGCTTCCCATGGCAACCAAACAGTTCCGCTGCGCCGATGTCGGCTATTCCGAGTGCCCGTGGCACCTCGAAGGCAACTCCGAAGAAGAAATGGTTCCGCAAATCGAAGACCACGCCTTCAAGGTTCACCACCTCGAGCTTAAGGATGAAGCCATCCAGCACGTCCGTAATGCTATCCACGACGCTGGCTGAAACCGCCTGCGCGGCTGGCGGCCACTTCGTGGCGTGTCTTTCTTCGTGCTTGCCACTGGGATGCGTCACGACCCAAAACCACCGCGGCGCGCTCGAGTGCCGGGCGACGAAAGTGCGCCATGGCCGTCGCTGGAACGGACCCGGGAAAGTCGCCGTTCAGCTTACAATCCCTTCAGATAACCCCGAACCGGCCCTTCCTTCACTGTTCCTAGCCGCTGCCCGCGCTCTCTTCAGGTAAGCGCGGCTGATCGTGGACGCGTTTTCCACGCCTCGGCCCCCGGGCTGTGACAACCCCGGGACGTTCGTGTGCAGCTTCTGTAGATCGGCATCCTCGTCCTGACCGCGCGCGTTCGCTTCGGGTGACAAACCCCTTTTGTAAATCGACGTGCGTCGGTCTTCGGAGGGAGGCTTGCGGCCGCGTGCCCTCTCATGGCCTTAATCACTCGCCAATGTTGGCACCGCGATGAGGACGTTTCAGTGCGCCCGCATGCCCCCCCTCGAATCGGAGCAAATACATCTGCGCTTAACAATCCAGTCCGGAACCTGTAACAAACGCGCTCTATAAGAAGGCTAGATTACAAAGGTGCAATCTTGCCGTTCCGCTCTTTTTGGGGTCAAGACTGCATTCTTTCGCGAGCTCTTTTCCATCCTGGGCCAGGTCATCTTGTTCCGAAACCCGGTGCGATTCATTTTTCGAGGCCACCATGCAGAAGTTCCGCCCTTGTTTTTCGCCAACCCCACTCACTGTTTCCTCAATCCTTTCTCTATTGTGCGCCCCTCCAGTGGCAGCGCAGGTGGATCGCACTGCGTTGACCGGCGCGGTCACGGACTCATCGGGGAGGCTGCTGGGGCAAGCACATATTTCCGCTGTGGAGAACTCGACCCAACTACGGCGTGAAGCGGTGTCGGACGCCGCGGGAAGGTATCAGCTTGCTGCGCTTCCGGTCGGAAGATACACCATCGCTTTCGACCATTCCGGCTTCAAAACTTTGACGTTCTCTGACGTCGGGCAGGTGGTTGGAACAACGCGCACCCTGAATGCGAGATTGAATGTATCGGGGGGCGAGGAACACGTGCAAGTCTCGACCGGCTCAGAGCTGGTAGACCGAAACACCAGCACGGTAACGGGTCTGATCGAGAAGAAGCAGGCTGACGAGCTGCCGCTGAACGGCCGCAACTGGGCATCGCTGACCGCATACATCCCGGGCGCAATCGACACCGGCGGGAGCAACCAGCGGTCGATCCGGTTTGCCGGGCGCGGCCTGGACGACAGCAACTTTACCTATGACGGGGTGGACGCGACCAACGTGGTGAACCAGACGCAGCGCGCCTGGGCGCGGCTTGCCATTCCGCTGGACGCGATTGCGGAGTTCCGCGTGGACACGCTGCTGGCCACCGCGGAGGAAGGCGCGACGGGCGGCGCGCAACTGGCTGTGGTTTCGCCCGCGGGAACAAACCAGTTCCACGGGCGCTTGTTTGAGTTCCTCCGGAACAACATATTCGACGCGGCCGAGCCTTCCTGGGCCTCGAACGGCGAATCGCAACAGCCGCTCCGCCTGAACCAGTTCGGCGGATCGCTGGGCGGCCCCGTGGTGCGCGACAAAACCTTCTTTTTTCTGGCTTCCGAAGCCTACCGGCAGGTGTGGGGATACCCGACGAGTGGCGACGTACCGAGCGCGGCATTCCGGGCAAGCATCCCGGCCTCCTCGCCGTTGTATGCGATCGTCAATGCCTATCCGGGAGCAGGCCCAAAGACGATTGCTACCCCTTACACACCACAGAACGACCCGGGCGACCCAAACTACGCGAACTACGACCTGCTGACCTGCGCCTGCACCCAGGTGGTCAACGAAAACTCGGCGATGCTGCGGGTCGACCAGCACTTTTCAAACAACACCACCGGTTTTTTGCGTTTCAACTACGATCGCTCGGGCGATACGCAGCCGGTCTCGGCTGCTTCCACCGACATACAGCAAAGAGTGACCACGCCAATCAACGGAGCCGTCGAACTGCTGCACGTCTTCAGCCCCTACCTGACGAACGAGGCGAAGTTCGGGTTCAACCGGTCCACCTCCAACACCTACAACTCCGGCGAAACCGGCTCCCCTTATCAAATAGCGATCTCCTCGGGGCCTGGGCCGGGCTTCGTCACCGAGAACTACAACTACAACACCATCTACGCCGGGAACACGTTTTCAGAGATCGACGACCTGACCTGGCTGCACGGCCGCCATACCCTGAAGGCCGGTGTGGAGATCCGCGAAATCCAGCTCAACCAGCATTCCGGCGAGCATGGGACCGTGACATTCGCCACGCTGCAACAGCTGGCGGCCAACAAGGTGAGACGGGCCAGTCTGACCGGGGCTTTGCCGGTCAACGATCTGCGCAAGACCTGGTCTATCGGCTATCTCCAGGACGAGTACAAGGCAGCTCCCAATCTCACCCTGAACCTGGGTGTGCGCTATACGGTTTTCGACCTGTTTCACGAGGCGCACGGAAAGGCCAACCCATTCGATTTCGCTACCTGTGGGCCGCAGGGATTTTGCGGACTGGGTGCCGGATTCGGCCGCCAGAATTACGGCGACATCGATCCGCGCGTGGGCGTGATCTGGTCGCCTGCCGGGCACGCTACGCCAGTGGTTCGCGCGGGCTTCGGGATGTACCACGAAGATGGCCAGCTGGACGACCAGAACCTGCCCGCGAAAAACGAGATTCCTTCCTACGCAGCAACGAATGTGACTTACCCGGTCACTCCGTACTTCACCGGGGGCGGCACGCTGTCGCCGAATGCCGAGCAGCGGAACCGCAGTGATAGTTACACGGAGCAATGGGATCTTTCTGTGCAGCAGGCGCTGCCGGCGAACTTCGTGGCCACGCTTTCCTACCTGGGAAGTAAGGGTGTGCATCTGCTCGACACAAACGTGGTGAACCTGACCGATCCGGCTACGGGCGCAGCGCAGTACCCGGCCTTTGCTCCCGCCATCGGCTGGCGCGGCTCCGTCGGGGCCAGCTCCTACAATGGGCTTTCCGTGTCCGTCCGCCGGCCGTTCACGCATGGGCTTCTGGTGGCGGCGAATTACGCCTATACGCACGAGCTCGACAACGGCTCTAACGGCAGCGGCGACGGCGACGAGATTTCGCCGCAGAACCCCACGTGCCTGCGCTGCGAGTGGGCCAGCGGCGCGTGGGACGCCCGCCACGTGGTGAATGGCAATGCCGTCTACGAGCTGCCTTTCGGACGGGGCAAAAAGCTGCTCAACCAGGGCGTAGCGAGCGCCATCGCCGGTAACTGGGAGCTGACCACGGCAGCGCTGGCCCGCACCGGCTTTCCGGTCAATGTGCTGTTGCCGGGCAGCTTTCTTTCGCCCTATGGCAACTCCGGCACGCTGCGTCCCAACCTGGTTCCGGGGGTTTCTCTCACGCCGCCCGGGGGCAGAACAATCGCGCACTGGATCAATCCCGCTGCTTTTGCCGCGCCCGCGCCCGGAACGTTCGGCGACGCGCCGCGCAACCTCCTGCCCGGGCCCGGCACATGGCAGGTCGATATGGGTGCCGCAAAGACGTTTCCCCTCGGAGAGCGCGCTCGTGTGGAGTTCCGCTCGGAGTTCTACAACGTTTTCAACCACCCGCAACTGGCGCAGCCGCAGGCAACGTTTACTCCGGCAAACAGGAACGGCTTCGGCAGCATTCTCAACACGGTGAACCTGAACACGGCAATCGTGTCGCCGATCACCCCTGTGGGCTCGGGAACGCCGCGCGAAATCCAGTTCGCGCTGCGGCTGGAGTTCTAACGCAGCATGCGCAAAGTTCAGATACCAGTAGCTGGCGTCACCCCGGTCGATCGGCGCGCAAGTGGGGCAGGGGCGCGATGAGGTATTCGTTCCAAAAACTCTGGTGATTGAGAACGAAGCGAAAACGGCTAAGTGCGAAAGAAAGCCCTGGGCGAAGCCGGTTTCATTGCCGGCATTGCTTCGAACGGCCGGGAGGGGCTGGAACTGGCCAAGAACGTCGACTGGCAGCTGCACCTGGGGCTGGTCGAGATCGCCGGCAAGCGCGGCGATGAAACCCGGGTTACGCTTCGCATGCCGGCCAGGGGACAAATCGGCTCCGTCTCTTGACCGGGCGGCCAGCTGGGCGGGTTCCGTCTGTCCCCATCTTCTGAGTTGATGGACGCGGCCCGCTTGTCCGAAAAAAAAGCCCTCTACCCGAATCCGGGAAGAGGGCCTTTCGAGTTGAGTCCCTGTTTTAGTCGTCGTCGTCCACGGTGGCAGGTGCCCTCTTTGTAAAGTCGCTCGCAGGGCGAACCTTCGTCTCGCCAGGGTACGGGCGCGTGAAGTTGGTGGATTCGTACCAGTCGAGGTGGTTGACGGTGCTGGGGTCTTCGGAGTCGGGCATATGCTGTTTGCCGGCAAAGACTTCAGACTTCTTCTTCATCCAGCCAACCCTCAGGGCCTTGACCGCGGGGGTCTCAGCAGCGATGGTTTGCGGTGCAACCGCAGTGGATTGAGCTGCGGCCACAGTGCCGGCCGCAGCGGCCCCCTTCGGTGCCGGGATAGGCTGAGCCGGCGTCTGCTTCACGCCCTGATTCAACGGAATCCCATTCGGCACGTGCGTCCACGGCAGGAAGTTCTGCGCGGGCGGATTGTCGAGGAAGATTTCGCTCATCGGTGAGGCGGTTAGATCGAACTGGTTCATGGGCTTCAGTCCAAGAATCTGCTCGATGGTGCGCGTCATGTTGACCTGCGTATAGAAAGTGCTGTCCTCGGTAACCCCTGCCCCGCTGCCGTTTGAGTTCACCCGCTGCTGCACATACGGGCTGATGATATAGCCGGGGCTGCGGTGGCCGTCCACGTGGTCGACGCCGTCCTGCGCGTCGTCTTCCTCGACAAAGATCGCCGAAGAGGACCAGATGGAGCTGTGGCTGATGGCGTCGACATAGCGGCCAAGCGCCAGGTCGTTATCGGCCTGCATGGCTTGCGCGGTCGGTGGGCCGCCGGTGTGGTCTGAGCTGATCCACATAAACTCCAGCTGCGGTACCGAGCCGTTTGCCGCGTCCTTGTTGAACTCCTGCTGCCACACATCGAAGCGGAACTGGTCGGGGATGCCTAAGTCGAACTGCGGATAGTTCTGAACCGTGTTGTTGATCAGGTTAGGAAGCGGGGAGTGCGAAGCAACCGTGTTGATGTTATAAAGCTGGCTCTCCGCGCCGGACTCGTATGCCAGGGTGTCGTTATAGAAGTCGATCCATTGCGGCTCCTTGGTCGACCCGGTGGGCGTCAGGAAGGTGTTGTACTCGATGTACTCGCCGAAGTTCTTGAAGGTGACCCCTTGCTTGGCAGCTACGTCCCACAGGTGGCCCACCTTCTGGTAGGCAATCGCATCGCCGCCATTGGACGGGTAATCGCGGAGCCAGTCCGGCGATTGGATATCGTCGGAGTAGGGTGCCATCGCCTGCACAATCCAGTTATGCCCGTCGGCGGACTGCCGGCTCGGGTCGTAGAAGTTATCGAGAAGCGGGAAACGCTGGACTAGTGCGTGTGCGTTGGGCGTCACAGCACCGAAGGTGGAGTTGTCACCGAAAACAGCCAGGGAGGCCTGCCCATTGCCGCCGGACACGTCGCCGAGAATCTGATCGTAAGTGCGGTTTTCACGAATGATGACAAAAACATGCTTGATCTTGGAAGGAGCGCCGATCCTCTCCGGAATCGCGAGCGGCTTGGCATTCTTGCTGCCGCCGGAAGCCGCGAAGATATTCTCCGCCAAATCCCAGTGGTTGTTGGTGAAGACCTGCTGCGTCGCCGCGCCCAGCGCGCTCGCATCCGACAAAGGCACGATGCTTACGGTGCCAAGGTCCTGATGCGTGTTGAAGCTGGTCACGCCGTGCGAAGTTCCATACGAGTTCTCCGCCGTTTTCGCCGGAGGCGGCGCCACCGCAAAGCCCGTGGAGCCGATGCCCTTATCGTTGGCAACCAGCAGCACGTTGTCCTGCGAGTCCAGCGCAACCGAGCTCGGTGCATAGCCGACCGGGATTAAGCCCAGCACCGAGCCGCCGTTGTTAAGGTTCACCACGGCAATTGCATTGGCGTTGTAAAGCGCGACATAGGCCAGGTTATTTTTCTGGTCGACGGCGATTGAGACCGGTGCCGCGCCATAGGCTGCCTGGCTCGTCCCGGGTACTCCAATGGGCAACCCAAGGCTGAAGGTTTCCACCACCTGGTTGGTGCCCGTGTCGATGGCCGAAAGGGTGTCACTATACGCATTCGCGACCAGGAGATACTTGCCCCAGAAGGCCATGCCGGTCGGGTGCAGGCCGGTCGTGATGCTGCCAGTCACCTTAAACGAGGCCAGGTCGACTACCGAGATGGTGCCGTCGACCGTTGAGCCAGTCGGAAACTTGGCGACGACCGGGGTGCCGTTGGAGTACTCCTGGAAATCGCTCTCCTTCGCGATGCGTCCAGCCTCGTTGGAAACGTAAGCGGTCTTGCCATCCGGCGAGATCACCACGCTGTGCGGGATGTTGCCCACGCGGATTTCAGAACCTTCGACCGGCGTTGCCGCGGTGAGGTCGATCCTGGTGAGCGTGTTGTTGGTGTTCAGCACGGCATAGGCGGTCTTGCCGTCCGGCGAGACTGCGACACCCGAGGGAAGCGAGGTGTTCGACGAGTAGGTTTGGCCGCAGGGGATTGCATCGCTGCCCGTGGTTCCCGGAACGCTGGTTGGGAAGCAGGTGACCGTAGTCAGAGCGCCGGCCGTGTTTACATCAGCCGGAACGCTGACGTGGGCGTAGTCGGAGAGCAGGCCTGCGGCATCCACGCCGGCAATGCCGATGAAGCTGCCGGTGCCGGAGTTGCCGTCCTGGCTGAATAACAGGTGTTTGCCATCCGGCGTGTAGGCGATGCCGGTGGTGCTGCCGTCCTTATCTTTGCCCGCGGCCGCCGAGTACGTCTGCAGAACGGCACCGGTTTGGGTATTGAAGACCGTCACAGCCTGCGGCGCGCCCATTTGCAGGACGGCGGCGGTGTGATTGCCCGTCGGGTTGAGCGCCACGGCCTTGGCGCGGGTCGTGGTGCCGAGATACACCTGGGTGCCCGCGGGCGTGAGGATCTGGCCATTGCTCGCGACCCACGGCGTGGGCAAGGTTGACGGATAGTTCGGGCCCTTTGACAAGCTCTTATTCTCGCCGACCGTGTAGGTCGGGAACGGTACGGACTGCGCGAGCGCCGCGGCGCTGAGCCCCGTCGCCGCGAGCACGCCGGCCATCGGAAGCAGCCGGTTGATCGTCGATTGGTTGCGAGTCACATCTTGAGACGTTTTCCTGAACATCGATCCCTCACGGTTTTTCGCGACGCGAATTATAGCGCTGACCGGCTCTACGGAGAAGAAAAGCTCGATCTTCGCCGGTGGCCAGGATAGAGATAAGTAATCGGAGGCGACTGGCGCTGCTGGCTGCCAGCTACTGAATACATGGGCAAAGCGCATATCCACGTGTCCTGCGCAGGCCCGAGAGCCGCGCATGAAACGCTGTGGAACATGGAAGCGTGAAGGTTAAGCTCACTCCCACGATGGAAGTATTGCAGGCCAATGCTTAAAACTTTGTGACCGCCACATGAAATTCCTGCAACGTTTGAGTGCGATAGGGTAAGAGCGCCCCCTCAGAACTTCGCGATCAGCGTGACTCCACCCACCAAGAGAATTCCCCCCAGTGCTCTCCAGATGTTCAGAGGGTGGTGATCCATGCGGAACCAGCCGAAGTGATCGATGGCCAGAGAAGCAATCAGGGCCGCCGTCACAGTGAAGCCCATAAACGGTCCAGCCCCTATCTTGTTGACCTGGGTGAGACCCGCGTATACCTGAACGGCACCGATTAGACCACCAATGGGCGCCCACCACGGAAGGGACGCTAAGTCACCCATCGTCGGCAGCGGGTGCGGCATGATGAGAAACGCACCGACGAAGAAGAACGTGATGAGCGCGAAGGAAACCGCCGAGGCGAGCCAGGGATTTAAGAGCGACTTAAAGAGTTGACCGTTCATGGCGGCTCCGCACGATTGCAGGGCACCGCCCAGGATGATGAAAGGAATGATCCAAGCAGCCTTCATGGTGTTTTCTCCTATTGAGTTTTCACAAGTGTTTGCATCAGAATCGCCCCGCCGAGCGAAAGCAGCAGAGCAACAGGCATAGCAACAGCACCGACTTTGAGAAAGTCCCAAAAGCTCACGTTCAGCTTTTCTTTCCGCAGAGCGAGCAACCAAAGGATGGTGGCAAGCGAGCCGGTTATCGAGAGATTGGGCCCCAGATCCACGCCGATCAGGACCGCGTGCGGCAGCAGACCCTGCATATGCGCGGCCTGCAAGGTTCCGCCCGCGATCAGACCAAGCGGCAGGTTATTCACCAAGTTGTTTCCGACGGCGACGGTAAACCCAACGAGCAGAGCGGCGACCGGGGCTCCGAGCTTTTCGGCGGAGGCAAGCCAGCTTTGCGTCCAGTGCAGTGCCCCGATGCTCTCCACTGCGTCCACCATGATGAACAGACCCGCTACCAGGACCAACGTGGCCCAGCTGATCTCTTTTGCCAGCTTCAGCGGATTGCTCTTAGCTTTGAGTGAAACCGCCGCGGTCACCGCGAGAGCGGCCAGGAACGCTGGGAGGCCGAGGTCCTTCTTCAAGGTAGAGGCAGTCAGGAGGACGGCCACCATCAGCCCCAGCCCCGCCAGCACCAGTCTGCCTTCAGCCTTAAGCGGCTCTGCCTTTACTGCTTCTTCAATGCAGGCCTGCAGATCTTTTCGGAAGAGCAGTCGCATGGCAGCGTACGTTGAGGCTATCGACAGGAGAGAAGGCACCCCGAACGACAGCAGCCAACGCCCGAGCGGAGGCATGGCACCGCCGTGAAAGACAACCAGATTCGCGGGGTTCGAGATCGGAAGAACGAACGAAGCAGCGTTCGCGATCAGAGCGCACACGAACAGATACGGCAGGGGTTCAACTTTAGCCTTGCGCACGGCAGACAGGATGGCCGGGGTAAGCACGACGGCCGTGGCATCGTTGGACATGAAGATGGTAACCAGCGTGCCGATGCCGTAGACGAGCGTGAAGAGCCGGGTACAGGAGCCATGCGCTCCTTCGACCGCAGCGGACGAGATCCAATTGAAAACTCCGTGCTCGCGCGCCAGTTCAGACAGCAGCATCATCCCGATCAGGAACAGATACACGTCCGTCCCCTCGCCCGCTGCTTTGCCGGCGAGTATGGGCGAAACCAGGCGTAAGAGCAGAAGCAGCAACACACCGCTGCCGATCCAGTACACCTCGGGGATATTTCTGGGGCGGATGAGCATCAGCAGAATGCTGGCCCCGACGATCACCAGCAACAAGACGTGAGCCAAGATTGGAGAGATCATCTACCACTTTCTCCCGTTCTTGTTTGGCCCGAGCTGGGTCCCCAGTAAGCCGTGTTCCGGCCACCGCAGTTGCTCCGGGAGTACCGCAAATGAAGATGGTTCGGGCACATCGAAGGCGTTGAGCGCAAGAAACAGCACATGGCCTACAGTGAAGGCGTAATGTGTCTGCTCCGCCGCGAAGGTCTTGAAGTTTTCAAAGCTCTTCTGCTCCACGTCATGATCGCCGACGATAGCGCACCAGGGCACACGCAGCCGATCGAGAGCTTGCCGAGCGACGGTATAGGCCTGTGTGTCGCCATGGTCTGCGTTATCGCCAGGAAGAAAGACAAAGCTGGTCGAATCGGCGAAGATGGCGTTCACCTCTTCCACGATGGTCTGCAGATCGAGGTGGTTCTGTTGGCCCGCGGCTCTCATGTGCAGGTCGCCGATGTGCACCCAGGACAGCACACCGGCTGTATCGACGGGATTCGGGCAAAATGTCTGGAGCTTCGAGGTATTGTTCATCCGTTTGCCTTCTTTAGGAGTGCGTCATAGCCGCCCTCATCCGTTACCATCGACCAGCC
This sequence comes from uncultured Acidobacteriaceae bacterium, assembly GCA_964247505.1. Classification (GTDB taxonomy): domain Bacteria; phylum Acidobacteriota; class Terriglobia; order Terriglobales; family Acidobacteriaceae; genus EB88. The sequence continues at coordinate 9,856 of CAXTVG010000009.1, read as the reverse complement.
CGGCCGACTTGGTGCAACAAAGCCATCAATCAGCAGAGCAACATTCATGGAGTCCCCGCGCAAGCATGGAACGCTTGCCCTCTGCCGGTTACCGCACCGCATGTGTGCTACTATGCCACTCATGTTCCCTCCGGCACTGATGCAGCGCTCCCGGTTCTCGGATGCTCTCATGCTTGCAGCTTTGCGCTGTCGATGTTCTGCCTAATTTGCCACTGAGCACTGGTGGATCAGCCTGACGGCTGGCTCGCACGCAAGGTTTGCGATTCAACACTCGATTCGCAAACCGCAGTTGCTGTGACAACGGTATCCGTTCAGGCATTTGGGTTTGCGTTTGGCGCTCGTTTGCAGCCAGGCCCATGTGCTCTATACGAGAAGCCGGCAAGGATCAAGAATGAGATCGCGTCTTGTATCAACTCTTCTCCTGCAAGCTGCTTGGTTTTGCGCACCTCAGGCCTTTGTGGCCGCGCAGACTCTGACAAGCGCCACGATCGTTGGGACGGTGACGGACAGCGCGGGCGCGGTAGTCCCAAGCGCTTCGATTCATGTGGTACAAGCCGGCACCGGCCTGGTAAGCGAAGTGAAAGCAAATGCGGACGGCTCGTACCGGCTGCCTTTCCTGAAGCCGGGCGATTACACGCTGACCATAGCAAATACAGGTTTTTCCGAAGCGACCAGGACGATTCACTTGCTTGTCGGCCAGGAACAACGGGTGAACGTCGCGCTCGGCACGGAAACTGCGCAGCAATCCGTCACCGTCGACGCTTCCGAGCCGCTGCTGCAGACGGAGAATGGCAATGAGGTGTCCTCCTACAGCCAGAGCTACGTGGAGAAAACGCCTGTAAACGGGGGCGACATCACGAATGTCGCCTTCACCACGCCCGGTTTGCGCTTGAACGTGGGCGGCGGCAATGCCAACTTCAACGTCAATGGGCTCCCCTTCAATGCGACTCTTTTCACATTGAACGGGGCCGACATCGTGGAACCCTACAACCTGAACAATAAGTCCGGAGCCAGCAATAACACGCTGGGCGCCAACGATGTCGCGGAAGCAGCCGTGGTTACCAACGCGTACAGCGCGCAGTACGGCCGCGAAGCCGGTGCCCAGGTAAACTACATCAGCAAATCCGGCACAAACCAGTTCCACGGAAACCTGGTCGAGAACTACAACGGCAGCTTTCTGAATGCGAACGATTACTTCAACAACCTGAACGGCACGCCCCGTGCGCGCTCGGTAGCTAATCTGTATGGGGCGTCGCTTGGCGGCCCGGTGCTCAAAAGCAAGCTGGCCTTCTTTGCGGATACAGAAGGGCTGCGGTATGCGCTGCCTTCAAGCGGCGTCGTTTCCCTGCCTTCTCCCGCGCTGCAGCAGTACATTCTCGGGCAGGTGCCGGCGGCATCGCGCCCGACTTACCAGTCGCTCTTCGCCCTGTACAACGCCGCGCCCGGCATTGCGCGCGCCGTTCCTGTCACAAACGGCACCCTTCCTCTCCAGGACAGTACCGGACACTTAGGCTGCGGCACGCAAACGTTTCCGGGTCATTCTGTCAACGGAACCAGTGGACCCCGGTTCGGGGTGGATACTCCCTGCGCAGTCGCTTTCGGCACAACGGCGTCCAGCATTAACACGGAATCCTTCACTGCGGGGCGGCTCGACTATAACATCAGCGACAGCCAAAAGATCTATTTCCGCGTGAGCCATGATTTCGGGACGCAGGCAAGTTTCACCAGCCCGGTAAGCCCGGTGTACAACCGCCAAAGCGTCCAGCCATGGACGATTCCACAGCTTAATTACACCTGGGCGATCCGGCCTAACCTGGTCAACAACCTCATCCTGAACGGGAACTGGTACTCAGCCGTCACGGGACCGGCAAACTTCGCGCAGGCGGAAGCTCTTCTGCCCGCAGCTTTCAGCTTCACCGACGGCGGCGCAAACGGCGGCAGCTCCGTTGTGAACGGCGTTACCGGTACAAGCAGCGGAGGCCTCGCCGCGGTCGGACCTTCGCTGCCGGTGGGCCGCCGCGGCGAGCAGTTCGGGCTCATCGATGACATTTCCTGGAGCATTGGGCAGCATTCCATACAGGCCGGAATCAATGACCGCAACAACCGCATCTCGGACTCCAACATCGCGAGCGGTTCGGTTGTCGGCACCTATGCCTTTGCCGACCTGACCGACTTCACCACAGGGCTCGTCGACGGCACAGGCCGGGGAAGCAACTACACGCAGGCTTTTCCCCTGCTCCAAACCGTGCACACCCGGCTGAACTCGCTCAATTTCTACGGGCAGGACGAGTGGAAACTGCGCAAGGAGCTCAATCTCACTTACGGCGTCCGCTTCGAGCTGCAGGGTAATCCTTCTTGCCAGGAGAACTGCTACTCGCGGCCCAACACAGCCTTTCTAGGAGCCGGTTACCGAGCCGGCCTCGCCGTCCCGTACAACACCACAATCCAGACCGGGCTGCACAACACTTTCCAACACTTCGAGGGGATTATTACCGAGCCCAGAGTTGCCGTGGCTTACTCCCCCACGCAGGGAAGGCCGGTGCTGCGGGGCGGCATCGGCCTTTTTGCAAATACCATACCCGGCAATCTCACGGCAGATGTGTTTGACAATCCTCCAAACAGGTTTACGCCCACGGTCAGCACCGGAATTGTGGGCGGCACGGACGTCGCCGGCAGCGCACAAACCGCGGCTTTTGCATCGAGTCAAGCCTTTCAGAGCGGGTTCGCTCAAGGCCTGACCTTGTCGCAACTGCAGGCGGCCCTGCCTGCCGGCTCTACCTTCGCGGCACCCGCGCTGTACGTGAATCCCGAGACGTATCACACGATCCGCGTGCTGGAGTGGAGCGGCGAGCTGGAGCAGCCTCTTGGCTCCCGTGATCTCGTCAGCCTTGCGTACAGCGGGAATCACGGGTACGATGAGCCGCTCACCAACACCGCCGCGAATGCATCGGTCAGCAACGCCGCTCTCTACCCGGGAGGTTTTGGGGGTTTGCCGGCCGCAACTCCTGATCCGCGTTTTTCCACCGTGACGCAGGTTTCTGTCGCGGGCTACTCCAACTACAACGGATTGACTGTCACCGAACGCCACGCCCTCACCCATGGATTGCAAGGGCAGATCAGCTACACATGGAGCAAAGCGCTCGAGTACGGTAACGTTTATAACCCTGTCGCCTTTCAAGCCAGCGGCGGCTCCGAAAGCGCGGGTGCGTATGGGCCTACGAACTTCGACACCCGGCACAATGTGGAAGCGGACCTGCTCTATACAGAGCCTCGCCTCCGCCGCACATGGTTGAACGCCACCGCCGGCGGCTGGACTTTGGGCGGCAAGCTTTACCGATACAGCGGACGCCCATTTTCCGTGACAAACAGCCTCATCCAATCGAGCCTCACTGGCCGGAGCTTCACCAACGATTTCCCGCTCTCTTCAAGCTTCCCCTCAACGACGACCATTCTCGCCGACAGGCTCACCAACACGGCTACGGGCGTGTCTTGCGGCAAGGCTGCAGTGCGGTCTGCCTGCCTGGGAACCAACCAGTTCGCATCCGTGGTCAGTGCCGGCAACCGCGCCGGGCAGCTCGACTTCGGCAACACCGCCCCGAACAGCTTTCGCGGGCCCGGCTTCTTCTCCATCTCCACGCAGTTAAGCAAAACCTTTCCGGTGCGGGAGAGCGCCCACTTTGATCTCGGCGCGGAGGCCTATAACCTGCTGAACCATACCAACCTGGCCGTGCCGAACAGCAACCTCGGCGCGAGCGGCTTCGGGCTGATCACTTCAACGGTCAGCTCCCCAACGAGCATCTACGGCACAAGGCAAGGAGCCGTTGTCTCGGGGCGTGTTCTGGTCGTCTTCGGCAAGTTTCAGTTCTAGTCCACGCGGCACTGACGTGTCCTTTAAGGCGGATTTCTCATGAAATGGATATCTTCTCTCCTGCTGCTTCCATGGCTGCTGCTGCCTGCCGGGGCTCAAAATGTGCAGCTCACGCTTGACGATCTGCTGGATGCCCCGGCTCGGGTACCCGTGGAAGTGCTGTCTCCCGACGGGCGGTCTTTTGCTGTGATCAACCGCAATCAGGTTGCTTTAGTGCCGGTGGCGGGCGGCCCGGTTCAACAGCTCACAACGACGCCGGCTGCAAAATCCGAGCTGAATTGGTCGCCGGATGGCCGGTACTTGGCCTTTATCAGCGAGGGGGATGTGTGGACCGTGGCGGTTGCCGACGGCCGGGTGAAGCGGCTCACACATGATCCGGTCGGAGGCGGTGATCCGCGCGGCGCGGCCGACCATCGCCCTTTATGGGACCCACAAGGCCGCTGGATCCTGTACCAGTCCGGACGCAAAGGATTCGATGAGCTTTATGTCGTCAGCGATGACGGCGCGCATGAGGCGCTGTTGGCCGCGGCTGAAGTGTACACCGGGGCGGATGTGATCGCGTCGAATGCGCCCGATCGAGGAGATGCGGTCTCCTCGGACCGCTTCGACCCGGAACCGGCCTGGTCGCCTGACGGGACGCACATTACCTATACGGAGCGCTCCCGGCGATTCTTCTCCGGAAAACTCAAAAGCCTTCCCTTTGACGCGCGGACAGGCGCGCCCGCCGGTGCGCCTGCTGACCTTTACACAGCCGCGAACGACAGGGGAGGAGCGTGGGCGGTCAACACCGTTGCTTGGGCTCCCGACAGCCGAACCCTTGCCGTCGTACTCCAAACCTCCGGCTGGGATAAGATCTGGCTGGTCCCGGCGGCAGGCGGCAAGCCCAAGCCGTTGACGGGGGGATCCGGCGAGGACGAACAGCCGGCGTACTCGCCAGACGGCAAATGGCTCGCCTTTCTTTCCAATCGAGAGCTCCCCGAAGAGCGGCATCTTTGGATTGTCCCAGCAAGCGGAGGTGCGCCGCGTCGGCTTACCAACCTCCAGGGTGTCGAAAGTGCTCCGCAGTGGTCCCCAGACAGCAAACGGATTTACTTCTTCCGGGGTACCGCCCTGCGAGAGCCGGCGCTCTACTCCGCGGCTGTTCCAGGGCCCGCCAATGCGCAGCCGCTGCAGCCGTTGCAAGATTCGAAATACGAACACCTGGGCATCACGCCCGAAGCGGTTCACTTCCAGGGCAAAGGCGGCTTGCCGCTGGCCGCGATCCTCTATCGCCCTGCGAACTACCAGGCCGGCAAGTTATACCCGGCCGTGATCTGGGCCCATGGCGGCCCGGAAGCACAGGTCCTGCTGAATCTCGATGTGTGGGCGCTGTTTCTCGCGCAGGCGGGTTACGTCGTATTCGAACCCAACTTCCGAGGCAGCACGGGCTATGGCGAGGCATTTCGGAACAGCAATGTCGAGGACTCAGGCGGCGGAGAAATCGACGACATCGCCGCCTCCGCCCAGTATCTTGTCAGCCGGGGTCTAGCTGACCCCAAACGCCTCGCCATCGGCGGAGGCAGCCATGGAGGGACTGTGGTGGCCAATGCCGTGGCGAAGCTGCCTGGAACCTTCGCGGCCGGCATCGAGATGTTCGGAGTGGTCGATCGCGCGCTCTTCCTGGAGCATACAAATCGCAATTCCAAAATTCGTTGGGAAACCAAAATGGGAGGAACCCCGGAAGAGAAGCCTGTTGTTTACCGAAAGGCAAACGTGCTGCCAGACGTGGCTCGGATCACGACGCCTTTGCTGATCCTGCACGGCGAGCAGGACCCGCAGGTGCCTCCGCAGGAGTCGGCCGCCTTTGCTGCTGCATTGCAGCGAGCGGGCAAGGTATACGCTTACAAAACCTATCCAAATGAGGGGCATGGCTTTCAACAGCGGGATCACCGCAAGGATGCCTACGAGCGCGAGCTCGCTTTCCTGAAGCAGTACTTAGGCAA
>CAXTVG010000009.1:0-3906 GCA_964247505.1 uncultured Acidobacteriaceae bacterium | reverse complement strand
ACCGCAAGGATGCCTACGAGCGCGAGCTCGCTTTCCTGAAGCAGTACTTAGGCAACTAACGGTTCTTTCGGACGCTGGACTCCGAACCTGGAGCTTCGACCACGAGCACCAACGGTCACTTGTGGGCGGCCGCGAAGCGGTTTGTGAATACAAAGTTTCTCATGGTATTGTGCACCTGCATGCCTACCCTCGCTGATGTTGCCAAGATCGCCGGGGTGGGCATCATGTCTGTTTCGCGGGTAGTCAACGGGACGCGCCGCGTTTCCCCCGAAGTAGAGCGCAGGGTACGCGAGGCGATCGACAAGATCGGGTACCAGCCGAATGAGGCTGCCAGGGTGCTCAAGGGAAACAGATCAAGCGTTCTGGGGCTGATCGTTCCCGATCTCGCCGATCCCTTCTTTGCCGTCTGCTCCAACGCGATTCAGGAAGCGGCGTGGAAGTCGGGTTACATGACAATCATGGCTGCTTCGGGGCACCGGGCGGAGCTGGAACGCCGGGAAACCGAGATGATGGTGCAGCGCCGGGTAGCCGGGTTGATCGTGGTGCCGATCGGAGCTGAAAACGCCCATTTAGCTGCCGCGCAGCAAGCAGGCGTACCGCTGGTCGCGCTCGACCGTCCCATCGCCGGCGTAGATTCGGATGTACTGACTGTAGACAATCGCGAGGGCGCTCACGCGGCAACGCGCCATCTTATCGGCCATGGCTACCGGAACATAGTGTGCATTGCCGATGATGAGCGGGTGTACACCAAATTCGAGCGCGTCGCCGGCTATTCGCAAGCCATGCGCGACGCCGGACTTGTCGCCCAGGTATGCCTTGTGGGCGCGATGACGGGCTCGGTTTCAGAGCAACTGCCGCTCCTTCTGGAGGCAAACGGCCCATCGACGGCAATTTTCGCCGCCAGCAATCTGGTGTGCACGGAAGTTTTGCGCTATCTCCAGGAGCGATCGTTGAGGATTCCAAGCGATGTTGCGCTGATCTGTTTCGACGATTTCAGCGCGGCTACTTTGGTGACGCCGCCGGTATCTGTCATCCAGCAGCCCGTCTCCGATTTGGGACAGAAAGCTGCCACAATGATGCTGCGCCGTTTGCACGAACCGGAACAGGAAGCTCTTTGCAGTGTTCAGTTGACGACGCGCCTGGTTCTTCGCCGTTCCTGCGGGTGCGGCAGCGACGCTGGACCCGCAGCTGCGCCTACACGGAAACGTGCCACGCATAAAGGTGCCGGCTAGCGCGCTGCCGGAAGGCTGTTGTCCCAGGCGGGATCGCCGGCGCAAAGGGCCGCCACATCCCCGATGCGCTCACCCAGGGCGGCGGGCAGGATGCGGCAATGCTTGGCCGAGGACGCGAGCGCTTCTCTCAGGACTACTTCACGCGCCGGCTCCAGCAGGCTCTCTCCAAAACGCAGGGCCAGGCCGCCTACGAGAACGCATTCCGGGTTGAACAGATCGAGGAGAATGGCCATCGCCTCGCCGAGGCTTTCTCCCACTTTGCGCACCACCTGGCCCGCGACCCGGTCGCCCGCCGCCGCTGCCTGAGCTACCTCGACGCCGGTCAGCTGTCCCTGTCTCCCGAGCAGTGTCGACTCGCCCCGCTTGGCGGCTGCCCGCGCGTACATACGCGCAACCTGAGCCATGCCCGCGCCGCTTGCCCAACCCTCGACGCTGCCGTGCTTGCCGAACCCCTTTGGACCGCGCTTTGTCAGCCGGACATGCCCGATCTCCCCGGCCGCGTCGGTAGCTCCACGATAGAGTTGCCCGTTTAGGATAAGTCCCGCGCCGAGGCCTGTGCCCATGGTTAAAAGATGAGATTGCGGCACCCGCGGCCCGCGCCGAAACGGGCCTCGGCCAGGGCTCCGGCATTTGCATCGTTCTCGATGCGGCAGGGCGCGGAAAACTCCCGTTCGAGCAGAGTGCAAATGGGTACGTCGTGCCAGGTGCTCAGGTTGGGAGGGGCCTGGATGACGCCTCGTTCGCGGTTGAGCGGGCCGCCGCAGCTGACACCGATCGAAAGGAGATCCCGGGCGCCCAGGCCCTGCGAATCGAGGGCTTCCCGCAGACTCGCTACGATGCGCGCAAGAGCGATATCCGGGCCCAACTCCGGCTTGGTTTCAAAGGCGGCCTGTCTCTTGGCAGATGGAAAGGATGCCTGATCAAGTTCACTGAGATAGCGAATCGCTTGACCGGCATCTCGACGCCGTTCGGGTGGAGCGTCGTGGCAGCCTGCCGAGTTGGAGATCGCCGGGGCGCGTCTCGAGTACGCGATCAATGACGCCCACCACCTGCGGCTCAGCATCCTCAGCTATCGCTGTAACAATGTGATTCCGTTCGCCAGCAACTTTCTGCTGCTGCCCCGGCTCGGCGACCTTCCGGACTAGATCGGAGTCCTGCATCACACCTGGGCCATTTCGCCCAAGCTGGCCAACGAAGCGACCTTGTCCGCATCGGTCGATCACTCCACAGTGACCAACAATCTTTCAAGCGGCGCCTATAATCGAACTAATTACGAGATCAACTATCCCTATCTGTTCGCCGGGGCCGACAAGCTCGTTCCGAACAAGGTCCCGACCATCGGCATCACGAACTTCACGACGCTGAGCGGCTGGCCGTATCCCTCGCACTCGGGCGGGGTTATTACAAACCTGGCCGATAATCTAACCCGCATCGCGGGAAGCCACACGGTCACTGTCGGAAGCCTGTGGCAGCAAGCAAGTGAGAATAACTTCGACCAGATCAGCATCGACGCGCAGGCGCCGGGCGCGACCAACAACCAGAACGGCAGTTCGGGTTTACCGATACGCGGAGCGGCTTCCCGAGCTCGGGCGTTGCGGTCGCAAACACGGCGTTGGGCTTGTTCAACACTTATGGGGAGATCGGGCAGAAACCCTACACGGTGTTTCAGGCGAATATCTTTGAGTTATTCGCCCAAGACCAGTGGCGGGCCACGCCGAACTTAGTCGTGGAGTACGGCGTGCGCTACAGTATCTTTAAGCCCTACTCCGCAGTGTGGGGCAACCAGTCGGTGTTCGACCCCACCTCGTACCGCGCAGCTCTGGCACCCACGGTCAACCCGGTGACGGGCACGATTTCGGGCGGCGACCCTTATGACGGCGTGGTCATCCCCGGCAGCGGGTTCCCCAGCTCCGCGCCCGGACATTTGCCGGACGCTGTGATCGGCGGGACTTACAACCGGTTGTTTCGCGGGTACGGCGACGGCTACTCGAAGACCATCTTTACCGACGTGCAGCCGCGGCTGGGGCTCACGTACCAGGCAGGGCGCTCCACGGTACTGCGCGCGGGCGGCGGCCGGTTTGTGCAGCGCCTCGTCATCGCCGACACGGTCCAGCTGGGGGGCAACGCGCCGTTTCAGCTTTCCACGACCGTGATCTTTGCTCAAGAATTTTCACCTGCTGCCCGCGCATGAGAACCAGGTGCTGACCTTTAAGGCAGAGGCCTTCAACTTTACCAACCACCCTAACTTCGACACGCCCAACATAAACCCGACCAGCGGAACATTTGGGCAGGTGACGCAAAAGGGAAACACGTATCCCTCCGAGCGGCAGATGCAGTTCAGCCTTCGCTATGAGTTTTGAGGAGCATCGCGTGACAGGGAAACGCCTCGACGAACTCCTCGAGAGAGTGCCCGCGCTCGCGGTTTGCCGCGCCGATCTCGAGCGTGCGTTCGCGCTGCTGCGGGACACCTTTCGCGGCGGCCATACGGTGCTGCTGTGCGGAAACGGGGGGAGCGCGGCCGATGCGGAGCACTGGGCGGCTGAGCTGCTGAAGGGATTTGCGAGCAAGCGAACGCTCGACGAGCCGGACCGCGCGAAGCTGCCCGCGGAGCTTGCCCAGGCGTTGCAGGGAGCGCTGCCGGCGATCCCGCTCACGGGCTTTCCCGCGCTGAGCA
>CAXTVG010000008.1:0-20738 GCA_964247505.1 uncultured Acidobacteriaceae bacterium | reverse complement strand
ATCCAGATTAAGTCCGCCGCATCCGACACCGTCGCCACCCGTGCGCGCCGTCAGGTCCTCGCGATGAGCCTGCTGACTCTCGCCGAGGGCATCCCCTTCTATCACGCCGCCGACGACCTGCTCCGCTCCAAGGACATGGACAACGGCAGCTATAACTCCGGCGATTGGTTCAATAAGATCGACTGGAGCATGCAAGGCGATAACTGGGGCATCGGACTCCCGGTCGCGAATGTAAATCAGGCGCAGTGGACCTTTATGCAACCTCTGCTCGCCAACCCGGCGCTCAAGCCCACTCCACAGGAGATCGCTTCGACCACGCAAGCCTTTCAGGAATTCCTCCAAATCCGCTACAGCACCGGGCTGTTCCGCATGGCGACGCTCAATGAGGTCCAGTCCAATCTCAGCTTCCTGAACACAGGCCAAAGCCAAATACCGGGCCTGATCGTGATGAAACTAGACGACCACGGCCGCAATTACGGAGGCGCCCACCACGTTGTAGTGTTCTTCAACGCTACAAACGCTCAAGCCAGCTTCACCAGTGCCGACCTAGCAGGGCTTCCGCTGCACCTGCATCCGGTGCAGGAATCCTCCTCGGACCCAACGGTGCGCGGCGCCAGTTTCGACAGTAAAGAAGGCACGGCGACGGTTCCTGCTCTTACCACCGCAGTATTCGTCAGCGACCGGGAGTAGCAGCGATTCACTGGAACTAATTCGCGGTCCAGGCAGCCCGGGCCTACGGGATACAAACAGCCCGTAGCCCCGACTTCCACAAAAAAGAGAGCGGCCACCAAATGAAGCTTCACGCGCCACACTGGAAGACTTGCGTCGCTGCCGCTTTGCTGCTCGCAAGCGGCACAAACAGTAGCTTTGCCGCTCCCGAGTCTCGGCACCCAAACTGGCTCCCCTCAGCCGTAATCTACTGTATCTACCCTGAAATCTTTTCTACCGCCGGCTTTAAAGGGATCGAACAGCAGCTCCCGCGCCTAAATAGCCTCGGCGTCTCGGTCCTATGGCTGATGCCTGTAACCCCAGTCGGCCTACCTTTCAACGGCCATCCCGCAATTGACAGCCCCTATGCTGTTCGTGACTATTACGCGGTCAATCCCAGATATGGCACATCCGCGGATCTCGCACACCTCGTTCAGTCCGCTCATACTCTCGGCATGAAAGTCATCTTAGACGAAGTGTTGAATCATACATCCTGGGACAATTCGCTCACGACGAAGCACCCGGAGTTCTACCAGCACACCGACGGCAACCCACGCAATCCAGGCTCTGAGGAGCAAGCTTTCAACTTCAGAGACGTTGCCCAGCTGGACTACAGTCGTCCGAGCAGTGGTTTATGGACCTATATGGACGGCATGCTCAACCACTGGCTGACCACCTACAATCTTGACGGCTTTCGCTTCGATACAGCTGACGATCCATTCGGAGCCAATCGTAAAATCCCTAAGCCGTTCTGGCAACAGCTAAAGATCTCGCTCGAAGCCAAGAAGCCGGGTATTCTCATGCTCGGGGAGGAGGAAGACAGCGAGCTCGCGCTCGCGCCCTTCGAGTTAGACTACGGCTGGAAACTGCAAAAGTCCCTCGCCCAAATAGCCAATGGCGGTAGCATCTCCAACCTGCAATCCACTTGGCTCGCTCAAACAACAAACGTTCCAACAGGGATGCTGCATATGTCTCTGTTACAGGACTGGGATTTGGGCGAAGATCTGCAGGTCTACGGCGGCCCACTAAACACGCTTGATGTCGCAGTATTTAATTTTACTCTTAACGGAGTACCGCTGCTATTCAACGGAGAAGAGGCCGGCAACGAAGCAAGCGGGAATAACACGCACACACTCGTCCGCTGGAACTCACCTCGCGCGGCGCAGTTCACTGCCTTCTATACCCAGCTGATTGCGCTAAGAAACGCCAACCCTGCCCTACAGCAAGGTGCGCTGACCTGGGAGTCTAATTCGGCTCCATCACAGGTCGCGACCTTTCTCAGAGCAAGCGGAAATTCAGAGTTTTTCGTCGAGATCAACTTTTCGAATGTCGCTGCGCACGGCACAGTGGCATTGCCGGGCGGAGCAGCTTGGAAGGATGTGACGCCTAGCGGCTCGCCCGGCAAGCAGAAGCACATTGCGCCGGGTGAGCTGTCACTTTTACCGCACGATTTCGCTATCTTCAGGCGCTCTGCCCATGAGCCGGAACATAGGCTAATCTGCGGTGCACGAGCAATGAAAGCTGGGGTAAGCTGAACATGAGCAGACGGATTGGTTTCGCCTTGGAAAGGAGTGGGCGCACTCTAGACCAAGCGCCATCCGCACATACGAGGAGGTCGATCGTCATACTTAAGCCGTCAGCAAATGTCAACACATGCCGTTCGTCGCCGAGCGGAGATACCGCCGCGACCTTGTATTCCGAGTTTGGGAATCGCTGCAATGAAAGTGCAGGTCGAGCGCGGCGCGACGTCGATAAAGCGGTGTAACGACGCGTCCGAAAGTATCCGCGCTATGCCAAACACGCCGCGCGGTGACAAGAAAGGCCATTCGCCGACTATTCAATGCCGAAAACGATCCACTTGAAGTTCAGCATCATCCAAAGAACAAAGCCAATAACAGTACTTAGAAGCATCGTCGCTCTGAACAACTTTCGATGTCTCGCGTCAAGACAAGTAGGCCATAGTGCAATCAAAAGTGGGAAGAAAAAATAGTCAAAACGAACGAACACGCCCGCATAGTCGGCCGACACAAGACAAGGTGTCGCGAAAATTGCGAAGGCGATGGCTAACGTTCGGACATTGCTGTCTCCGCGTCTACTCGTACCATATATAACAGCTGTGTAAGCAAGGTTGAGGCCCTCTTTGAGGGCCAGCGCCACCGCGCTTCCTTCTCCCCCGGCGGAGTAACGTTCAAACTGGTCAGCAGCGATCTGGTGGACAAGAGCAAACCCGATCGGAATAGTGGGTATCGCAATCAGCAGCAGGATTCGAGCTTGGAATCTCCTCAGTTGCCAAAACAGATGAAGCGTCAATGCATACAGATGGGAAAACAGTGAAGCGGATCTGGCGACGAAAGATCGACCTTTGCCGGAGATCGCGAAGATGAAAATTACAAGGGCATAGAACTGCCGCTGAAACGTCACTACAAAGTGAACGCCATAAAATGAGCAGGTAAAAAACAGGATCAGCAAAAACTGTTCTGTTCGCGTATAGCCTAAACGGTAGAATGAATATAGAAGAATGCACAGCGGGATTGATGATGAGACAAGGGTGTAGGTGGACAGCGTTGTAGGGTGAAAGATAGATACAATCCAGAACATGGTTTGTTCGAAATAATACTTATGAATCCAACTTCCATCCTGCAGCGCTTGATAGTACCGAACCAGATCTGACTGTGAAAACGGTTCCCGAATCAAGTATGACCAAGACTTCGTCACTGTAAAAATCAGCAGCAATGCCCAGAACGACAATCGAGATCTGTCTGGGTCTGCGGTATTTGCGCCAGTCGAAGGCAATCGCTTCCGCATGAGCCAGGTCCAGAGAGGCGCCAACGAAGCTACGCTGCCCCGTTCAGGTTCCGGATGAATTGCCGTCGCCTTTTCCCACAGAGGCTGATTCACGCTTGCTTATCACTGGTGGGGGCAGCTTGCAAATACTGCCTTGCTACGGCGGCAGCCTGGTATGCAGGTAATGGAGCAAATTCGTTTGTCGCTTGGAGCGCCTGCCGAAGCGTCGATCGAATTGAGTTGCTATCGAAGGACAAGGGCATTAAAAGAATTCTGGTTCCAATCAGTTCAGGCGCAATCTCGAGGCCGCCTCCGCATGCGGGCATAACCACTGAGCAACCCTGGCTCAACGCCTCGAGATACGAGATGCCAAGCGCTTCCGTTTCGCATCCGGATATGAAGACCTTTGTCTTGCGCAGGATCGTCCTTACCATCAGCGTATCCATGTTCCCGGCAAACTCGATCCGGGAATCGTGTCCGAATTGCTCTTCCATCGGAGCGCGTAAGACGCCGTCGCCCACTATGCAGATTCGCAGCTCAGGGTTCTCATCCAAACAATTCGCCATCGCCGGCAGCAGCTTATGGATGTTCTTGATGGGGTGCAGCCGTCCGACGTACGTAATATAGCTCCGGGCCTGAGATTCCTCGCCGCAAGGGAGGAACAAGGGGCTGAGCGGGTTATGGATTACGGCGTTCACGCCTATATCCCAGATAGCCTTTAAGTGGCTGGCGGTGTAGAAAGAGACGGCAACCAGACGCGAGCCTGGGGAGAGTAACGCGAGCTTGAAGGAGGCAAAGAGCGCAAGGATCTTCGTCCATCCTTGTGCGTCCGCGCGCGGAAGACAGTGAGCCACGCAGATCGCGCGTCTGGAAAATGGCGCAGCGAAAACAGCCGTCGTACTTAAAATCTTTAGCACACTAGCGTCGCGCAGGTCACGCCACCGTTTGCAGATCTGGCCGGGCTCTATCACCTCGGCCGGAATCCCAAGCTCGACGAAGCCGCCGGCTAGTGTCACTGCAAAGGCCTGTAAACCGCCCGTTTCGCGGCCGCCTGTGATCAGCACTTTTGAGATGTCTGTCGCGGCGGAAGTTCGTGTCATAGGGTCACCGGATCCGGGCTTTGTTGGCGGACGCCGTTCTTGCGCCAAGACTGAAAGATTGCGGTCGCCGTCGCCAGGCCGACAATTCCTGTGCCGGCGAAGTAACTAACGGCAACGCCGGTGTTGCCCCACGAGTGCACCAGCAGTAGGCACAAGAGCACGGTGAGGCCGGAAACGGCCAACGATTGCAGAAGGAAGGGTTCGCGCTTGAACGCGCGCAGGTACATGCCTTCGCTCTGCACGACGTAGCTGCTCAGGGCGGTCACCAGCAGCAGCGCAAACACGCCGGGATGAACCATACGGGCAAACACGCGGGGCAGCACAGGTTGGAGGAGTAAGATGGCCCCCTCGCAGCCGATTGCTAGGGCTGCGAGCAAGGGAAGAGACTGTCGAAGAGTGCGGAAGAATAAGCAATCCAACGCGGCAAAATCCCGACGGGCGACCAGGCCGCCGAAGATCGGGGCCTTGGTGCTCATCCAGGCGATCACAATGCTGCCCAGGTAACCGGCGATGCTCATCGACATGCCAATTTGGCCTGCTTCGACGGGCCCGCGCGCCGCGAAGACGATAGGCGTAAATATCTGCGCTGTGCTGTAAGCGCAGAGAGTGCTGATAGCGATGCGCCACTGAAAGGGCCAGACCTCCGCTCGCCATGAGATTGCAGCGGGGCTCCGGGAACATCTGAGGAGCGACTGGAACAGGCACCGGCGCTTCCAAAGAAACGCCGCACCGACAGCGCTGAATGCCAAATTAACGCCGGCGGGAGCGAACAGTCCGTGGCCCAGGGCAAGGCAAACGCACCCCACCAGGGCGCCGGCCGCGGTCTGCGAAATGCGCATTCTGGCGGCCTGCCGAATTTGACCGCAGCCTTCCAGGAAGGCGATTGCGGCTTCCAGCACCAGCAGTGCCGCCGTTACCAGCACAGCGAGAATCCAGGGCAGGTGCCAATGCACCGCCGCGCCGCTCGCCTGACGGGCCGCCAGGAAATACCACCCTGCAGGGAGCAGAATCGCTGCCATCAAGATGCCGGCCCCTAAAAACCAGCGGATCGTCTGCCGCAATAGCGATGCGAGACGCTGGTGCGCGAGAGGGTCGCCGGTGATGCCGCCGTCCGGATGCAGTGCGATGCGGACACACTCATGCGCGGCCATCTGCGTGATCACTAGCGTTGCTCCAAGCTCAAAGACAAGACGCAGCGAGATCAGGCTGAGCAGAACATAGTAGTAGCCCTGCTCCACCGGCCCCATGAAGCGGACGATCAGCAGCACCGTGCCGGCACTGCCAAGGATGCCAATCGCCCTGGCAAGCACCGTGTAGGCGATGGCGCGGTCCATTCCCAAGCGATCCTTCAGGGCGCGCATCCACCTGATCCGCGCTGGTTGTATCGGCTGGCGGCTGCTTGTCATACAGCCGGCCCTCGGCGAAACTGCCGGACCAGCTCATTCACCTGCGCCCAGTGTTGGGGGTCTCTGCGAAGATCGCGGAAACCCTCCGCAAAGACCGAAGACACCGAAGCTAGAAGAAACCCGCCCAGGATGAATCCGATAATAATCAGCAGTCGTGGTGGGCCGGACCGCTTATCGGGAACCGTTGCGGCAGCCATTACCTGCATCCGGGAGCCTTCCCTGGCCTCATCCAGCTTGGCCATTTCGAACTGCTTAGCGAAAAGATCGAAAATCGTCTCGTAGTATTTGACGTCGCGCACCTTCTTGGCATAAAGCAGTTCGACGTCAGGCACCTGATTTCCGGAAAGCATCGGCCCGTCGCCGCTGCCGGACGAACTGCCCGTGACCCGCCCGAGTTCTGCCTGCCATCCGGCAAGCTGTTGCTCGGATAGCATTAAGTCGGCGTTGTGATCGCCCGCATAGGAGCGCATAGCGCGGATCTCGACCTGTTTTGCCGCGATCTGCGCGCGCAGCGAAGCGGCGGACTGAATCAAAGCCATGCTCTGGCCGCCGATTTGGACCAGACCCTTGGTCTGCTCAGCTTTCTTCAGCGCGACTTCCGCATTGTCTAAGTTGTCTTTGGCCTCGATGAGCTGTTGGGAAAAGAATTCCCGGCGCTGCGATGCCTCGCTAATTGCCGCTTTTTTAGAGAAGCTCTGAAAGTCAGCGACATAGGCGTTAGCCATGTCGGCCGCACGCCGCGGATCGGCATCGGTGACGGCAATGCCAATCAGCCCGTCCTTTACACCGTTCGTAACATCCACGTGCTTCTCGAGCGCTTTACGCGCGTCGGTATTTGTCCTGGAACGATACTCAGCTTTCAAACGGAACTGCTGCACCATGGCTTGTTCCACCGGCTCAACCTTAAGCAGCGCGACATACATGTCATTCGGATTTTTGAGGCCAAGGTCGCCGGCTGCTGCCGAAGCCATGGTCCCCATGCTGCTCAACTGAGACATAAGCATGGAACTGGCGGAACCCTGCTGAGGCGGAAGGAGCACGGTCGTCGCGGTGTAGCGGGCGGGAATCAGGAACGCAATCAGGAAACCGGCGCAGGTAGCGACAAGCGTCACCAGCGCAATAGGTCTTTTGCGCCTGGCCATAACGATGAGTATGTCCATCAAAGAGATTCCGCCGGTTTCCGTCACGCGATCTTTTAAGTCCTGCAAGAAGCCTGCTTGTTGACGTTGCTAGTTGTAAAACGACCCATAGCTTGCCGGCGCGGAGATTAGCCGCCGACCAGATTCAAAGCCGCAATGCCCAGTCCAAATTGCGAGAATACGGTCGACCAGTCAGTGATGCCCCGCAGCACGCTCGTTCTGTTAACGGCCGTCGGCACAACCACGCTATCCCCTGGGTAAATGGCTCGACCATCCAAGCCTGCGGTAAACAGAGTGCCATGTGCATATTGTTTGCTCAGAATCGAGCCGTTGGCGCGGATGACAAACTCACGGCCCTTATCCGCGTTCCGTGTTGCCCCACCCGCCTGCTTGAGGTAATCCCCAACCCGTTCTCCGCGGAGATACTGATAGGAGTCCTGGCTATATACGGCGCCCAGAATATTCACCGTGGAAGGCAGCGCCGGAATGACAAAGCGGTCTCCGTCTTCAAGCGGCAGATCCGGGACAGACTCGATTCCTGCACTTTCAGGTTTGAAGTCCAGCACGACTCGTCCGGAAGAATGCATCTGACGCATTTTCTCGATCATTTCCATCTGATTCTTCTGGCCGGCTTCGAGCGTCGCTGCAGCCTGAGCATTCGCCGTCGAGGTTGCTGCATTGGAGGAAGATGCCTCGATGTCACGCTGCAACTGGTCCACGTATTGGTCGTAGCGCATTTGCTGCTGTTTCTGGGTGGACAGGCGCAGGAAATTCGAAGCATAGAGATATGCCTGCGGCGTCAGGCCCCCCGCACGCGCGATTAGCTGGCGCAAAGTCTCTCCCGGTTCGGCGCTGTAAACGCCCGCTCGAATAAATTCTCCATCCAGGTGTATGTACTTGACCCTTTGACTCTGCGGGACATCTATGTCAGACGTCGAGAAGATGGTAACGACGTCATCCGGCTGCAGATTAATATTTTGGGAGGAATCGGCGGTGGCAATTGCCTGGCCGAGATCGAAAGAAACCAGCGACGTGGAAAGGTCCTGTGCATTCACCCGCTCGACAACGGCGTATTTCCAATCAATGGAAGGCGCTGTATGGATCAATTCAGCCTTCTCGTTTTTCTCATCTGTAGCTTTGGCGAGGGGTGTGTATTCGGGGGCCGGCAGGCCCAGCGCGATACGCTGTTGCCAGTAACCGCGGCTTTCCAGAGACTCCTTGTTGGGAATAAGGTCTTGGACGCGCATTCCCGGATGCCAAGAATACCGCCCCGGATTCGCCACATTGCCGCGCAGTGTCACTGTTTTCTCGAAGCGCAGCGCAATGGAAGGTATTCGCAGAATGTCGCCTGCGCGGAGGCGCATTGCCAACCCTGCTGCGTCCCTCGGCACATCCACCGTAAACCGTGTACCGGCGGAGTTGGTCCGCTCTAGCTGCGCAGGACCGGGCGCGGCCATGGTGGATTCGCCCCCCGCCAACCGGATACAGTTTTCTATGGTTTCGTTCCCTAGTAGTTCATAGATAGCAGGAACGTTTACGCTTCCAGCGAGCGCTACTAGTGAGCCCACAGGCGGGATGTAGATCACATCACCGGGTAGCAGCGGGACGTTACTCGATGAATGCCCCTTCAAAAGCAGATCGTAAAGATCGAACGTGGTAATTACTTTGTCTGCGCGCATGACCTCAATGCGGCGCATGCTTCCATCCGGCGTGGGACCCCCAGTAGCGAAAAGCGCATTCATCAAGGTGCTTTGAGAGCTAACTATGTAGCTGCCCGGATGCCGCGCCTGCCCAACCACGAAAATCTGAATGGAGCGAAGCCGGCCCATGTTGGCGCTGAGCTCAAAATTGCGGAAAACGGGACTTATCTGGCTGCGCAGGTAAGCGTCTAATTGCGCGAAGTGCAAGCCTGCAACGTGCACGCTGCCAACCTGTGGAATATAAATGTCGCCGGTGCGATCGACTGTAAGCTGACGAGAGAAGGTAACATTCCCCCAGACCCGGAGCGCGATCTCGTCGTCCGGTCCGATTATATAGTCCGCGGTGACGGGCCCGCGCTCTACTGGAGCGAAAGTGGCGGGGGAGTCCGTAAAAAGGTTGGAGCCGAAAATCGGGATCATGGAGCCGACCGCTCCCTGGACCATTCGTTGAAAGCCGGTAGGCAGCGGAGGTGAAACAGCAGCAGCATCCTCTTTTGGACGGTCAGGCGTCCTATAGTCCGGATTCCTATCAGTTCTCATGCCGGCACCCAACTTAGCGGAATCAGCAGGCGTAGCATTCCGCCCGTATAAGTCACCGGCGTCGGAGCGATAGGGCACTCCCTTTTCGGGAGACGCCTGAAGGGGCGACTGAGGAAGCGACGGAACGCCGCTGCAGGCCGGAGCAGGCGCGTTCGCCAGGTCCGTGCAATCCACCGGGTTCGACACTGCGGCCGACCCAGCGGCTTGAGCGCAGGCTACCAAGGAAAAAGCGAGCAGCACAGCGCCGGTGCCGAATTTAAAAATGCCTTTGACTACCTGTGACATCGATGTGGCGGGCCATCCATGATTCCGGAGCCAACATGCCGCGCGGCTTCGAAAACGAAATGTGAGTACACTGCCGATCTTCCAGCTGCCTTATACGGGACACCGCAGAAGTTTGAGATAGACGGCTTGCAACAAAAATAGGGGAGCTAGCCGAGTTGGAATACGTAGGGCGAGGCTGAACAGCAATTCTCGCAAGGACAAAAAGTTCAGCTTGTGCATCTCCAGGTGAAACGCGATTTAATGTGGATACAAGCCACTCCGGCGCGCCTCTTCACCATCCCATCCCCAACGCGCACCAGCGCCGGGATTTCATTGAGGTTAAGAAAGCGGCTGCCCGACAGCAGCATCCGATTCCACAAGTGCCAATCTTCAAATCCGGGAGACTTGCGGTAGTTCCGGCTCGCCGGACCGCTTCCCGACGGAACATTACAGCCATATAAATTCCATACTGGCCACCGTCTCTCCGCGGCATGTTTCAACGCCTGTTCGAAGAGCATGACAGCAACCGACCTTGGGCAGGGCAGTAACAACCAGCGGAAGAGTTCCGGAGTACGCTGAAATCAATTGTTCCAGCGCTGGAGTCAAGGGGCCATCTTTGACGAGGACCACCTCGTCAGGCTGCAGCGTCTGGTCGCTGATACTCTGCAGCGACCCTCGCAAAAATGCTGCCTTTTCCCCTTCGTAGACGGTCATTAAAACGGAAAGCATGTAGCTGCCCAAACCTTTCGAACCTCAATCTGACGACAAAAGGCGAGCTACAACACAGAAGCTCGCAACTTCGCGGAACCGTAGAACTTCACCGATCGAATGTCGCTGATTCCCGACGAATGCCCAGAAGGTAGCATGCCGAAGAGGCCCATTCAACGCAATAATCTTCGTAAACATTACCAAGGTACTCGTTTGCTGCGGAAAATCTGCGGGCCGCGTCTCACGCGATCGCTCTCACTCCGCTCTTGTTCGCCGCCGCCATGTACCACGACACTGTTTTCTCGAGGCCGGTCCGGAGAGTCGCTTGGGGAAGGTAGCCCAACTCTGTGCGGATCCGCTCGATATCGGCAAGCGAGTGCCGCACATCTCCCTGACGCTCGGGGCCGTACCGCGCACGGTACCTGTATCCCAAGATGTCCGCGAGCGTCTCGTATAGAAGGTTTAAGGTGTAGCTACGTCCGGTTCCCACGTTGAACACTCGACCAGTTGCGCAGTCCCCGTGGGCGGTACATGCTAGCAGATTTGCTTGAACCGCATCGGCCACGAACGTGAAATCCCTGCTGGTCGATCCATCTCCATAAATGGTTGGCGTCTCCCCTGCCATGATTTTGCGGATGAACTGGGCAATCACCCCGGAGTACGAAGAAGCGGCGTCCTGCTTTGGCCCAAATATGTTGAAGTACCGCAAGCATACCGCTTCCATCCCGTATGCTTTGGAGAAAGCCTGAATGTAATATTCTCCGGTTAGCTTCTGCACCGCATAAGGAGAGAGTGGTTGTGGCGTAAGATCCTCGTGCTTGGCCAACGCCGGATGGTTTCCGTAGGCAGAGCTCGAAGCCGCATAAACGATGCGCCTCACCCCCGCTTCGCGCGCCGCCCATAGTACGTTGAGAGTTCCGTTCACATTCGTATCGTGAGTAGCGATCGGGTCCTCGATAGACAGGGGAACAGAAGCAAGCGCCGCCTGGTGCAGCACGTATTCAACCCCGCTACATGCTGCAACGAGCGTCTGCCGATCCCGAATGTCCGCTTTTACGAAAAAGATCGAGTCCCGTATATCCTCGAGATTCTCCATGCGGCCGGTCGATAGGTTATCCAGGCCTCGCACAGTGTGGCCCTGCTCGATCAGCGCATGCGCTAAGCTTGATCCAATGAATCCCGCTATTCCAGTAATCAGATAGTGTGCCATTATCCCCCAAACGGGCCCATATGAGGGCCTGCGGCTCCAGTGGAAAGAGTCCGTCGGCAATGTAGCGTTTGCCGACTGTGAAACCGCGAGCCCGGATCCTGTTGCGCCGATGGAAGCGACGCCCCTGGGGAACATGGCGGAAACACTTAGAAGCGATTTACTTACGCACTCTCAACCAGGGTGCCGGACCGCGCATGCAGAGTCGATAGATCTCGATAGCTGCCTCTGCGCAGTATGGTTTGCAAGACGATGCCCAGATCGGACCAGAAATATGCATCTCTCATATAGTCCAGGTCCAGCTGGAGCTTTATGGGGGTGATCAGGCTCGTGTGAAGTCCTTCGTGCAGGTGCTCAGGAACTTCCTTTACCAGAAGCGCTTCAGCCGCGAAAGCGACCGAAGCCCGGCCAGTCAGGCCGGGGCGGCAAGGAAGCGGCCCGAGATGCAGTTCGGGCAGCTTAGGCCTCGGCCCCACAAAGCTCATTTCTCCGCGAATTATATTGATGAGCTGCGGTAGCTCATCTAATTTATACTTACGCAGTGCTGCCCCTTGCCGCGTCAATCGGCTGTCGCCCGGCTGCGGACGCCTGTAAGCGGCGTTCTTGGGGTCATGGATCATGGTTCGGAATTTATGCACGATGAACCGCGAATTATTTTTTCCCACGCGCTCCTGGTTGAAGATAACTGGACCGCGCGAACCGAGCCGAACGACGCAGTACAGTACGCACAACAGAGGAGCTAACAGCAGCAGAAGCGCAGCAGCCGCCGAAATGTCGAGCAGCCGCTTCGCTCGCGAGTTCGTCCACTCGCTTACTTTCCAGTCAACCTCGTGGGACCGTTGCTCGGACGCGTAGCGGTTCCGACGGGGCGTTTTTCTAAATCCGGTATGATGTGCAGGGTTCCAGCCTTGTTGGTGTCCTGTTACTGCACGGCTCTGCGCTTGCTTGTTCGAGGCAACGTCTGGCGTCATAAAAGAGTAGTTCCAGGCGTACGGTATAGCGCGCGCTCGAGCAATTCAAGCCTAAAGCTGCGTTTTACCTTACCAAGGTACCCATGCTGCGGCTTTCGATTTCGCTAGGGCCAGCTGTCAGACTGCTTGGGGGTACCCAGGCGGAGAGTAGAGCACGGTAGCGCCTGTTGGACTGTTTGGCGCCGATGCTCCCACCGTTTTTGCTCTCCACGCAATGGGGCCCGGAGAAGTTGTGCCAGACCGGAGCTGACGTAAATGTATGTTGTTCATTTCAATCAATCATTGCATTCACTAGTCGCCTAGTTTCTTCATGCAGCCAGGCGGTAAACGCGCGGCGCAAGGCCCCAGTCAGCGATTGACGGATCCCTTCTCTTCGTATCTCCGCGCCCGTGACAAATCTTTGACATTCTCTCTACGGAACCCTGACAAAAAGAAGTTCTCATCCTCCTACCCTACTTTCAGCACAATAATGTACCGGCATCTCGCGTGGCGCTTTGCCGCACGCCCAGACCGGGAAGACACCACGAGCACTGCGGACCAGTTCAGCAGCGCTCCTACCTGAGAACCAAAGGAGATCCCCATGAGATCCACTTCGATCCTGTGCTCGGCCCTGACAAGCGCAGCCATGCTGGCCGGCGCTGCAGCCCATGCCCAAACTCAGTTCACTTACCAAAAAATCAGTGTTCCCAATGCTTTCTGGACCATAGCCCTCGATGTGACGGATGATGGCCGTGTGAGCGGTTGGACGACGGACTTCATCCATGTAAACGGGTTTGTGGAAAGCAACAGCGTGTACTCCCCGGTCAACGTTCCAGGTTTTAGTGCGACCCAGGTGACGGCCATCAACGGCAGCACACTCTATGGCGTGGTGAACGAGAATCTTGGCTTTTCTCTAGATGCCAAGGGCAACGTAACGGTTTTAAAGGGCTCGAACTTCGGACCCCTGCCAAACGGGGTCAATAAGAACGGGGTCGTCGTCGGCAAGACCCAAGTGTTTCAAGGGAATCAGCCGGCCTTTCTCTTGCAAAATGGGACCTATCAGACCTATCTCGCGCCGAGCAGCAACGTCACTAGTTTTAACGCGATTAACGACCAGGGCGTGATCGTGGGGACCGCAAATAAGAACGGCGGTCCGCTCTCCTCGTTCAAGCTGCAGGGCGGTGAACAGACGCCGATCGTCTTTCCGGGTGCCTACTCCACGATCGTGACAGGGATTGACGATGCGGGTGAGACGGTCGGCTGGTACAGTGCCACTCCGCAGGCGGCGCCCCAGATCTTTTTCTACGATGGTAAGTCTTACAGCACCGTACCGAACCCGCCCAACGCCTATGCCTGCACGGGTGTAGGCCACTTGAACAACCTCCGTCAGTTCGTGGTGAGCTGTGGCGACCAGCAAACAGGACAACAGGTTTCCTTTTTGGCGACACCCGCGGAGGGTACGTCCATTACACTGCCGCAACAGTAGTTCCCCGATTCCCGAAAAGCTTCGCGAGACCCGCCCCCAAGGCGGGTCTCCTTTTCATTGGAAGCCGTCAGTAAGGCCGATCCGGCTCCGGCGCGTATGGCTGGCCGAACTCGTTGGTGTGCTGCGCTTGCGGTAAAGCCGCTGGCAGAGCAAACCTACCCAGATCCTGATCGGGCTTGGAAATGCGCACCTCCCGGGTCCAGCCATCGAGCACTGTTTGCGGCTCGCCTTCTACCCACAGGTGCAGCTCATAGTCCCCGGCAGGCGCGTCCTCTATGCGAAATCGCCCCTGCGGGTCGGCGATGCTGAACAAGGGTGTGGTGAGGGCAAGAACCACTGCGCTCATTTCGGGGTGAATGTTACAAAAGATATAGGACACGCCCTCGTGAAAAAATCTCACGCTTTTGCTCTTGCCCGCTTGGTAGAGTCCCAGATCAAAGCGCTCCCCGTTGTACAGCGAGAAAACGTTGTGAAAAAAAGGGTCGCGGTTGGGGAACTCCACAGACGCGCCCACCGGCACGACCAGCAAATGCGGTGAAAACATTTTGTTTTTCTGCGAAAGCACATAGTTTCCCCGAGGAACAAACGGGAGCTCCGCAGTCCGCCCCAACGGCTTGAGCCAGAGAACCGCAGGAGGAAACTGCACATGGCCCTTATGCGGCCTAGCCCCCGGCGCACTCTCGAGCCCGGCGACAGCCGTAAACGCCGCCGCACTTTTTTGTGCTTCGGCGCGCACCGCCAGCGCACACAGCAGGCCTAAGCGCACCCAAATGAGCAGCCCGCCGCGCCTCATCAAAACTTGTACCCTGCCGCGAGGCCGATTACATCGCTAGCCGCAGCTGGCGCGCCCAAGGAAAAGGAAGAAATACGGCGGTACTCGAAGGAAAAGACCAGGTAAGCACTTGGGCTCCAAATGGCGTTCCCTGTAAAGGTGCGATTGCGCGCGAGATTCGCGTAGAGCAGCGAATCGTTCACTGGAAACGAGCGAAGCTCCTTCGCAAAAGCCTCGTCCAGGCCCAGGGCGGCATTGAACTCGAGCCGCTGTCCGGCCTGCTTCTTGAGCTGCGTCCACCCTCCCACATCATCGAGCGGGCGCCAGTCCAATGCGCCGCCCACCTGCCGCGCGACCACGTCTTTATAGGTTCCATCGCCCAGACCGCCAAGCGCGGCACCGCGGTAGGCGCTGCCGGTGAGTGAAAATCCGGCCGGGAGCGGCAGCCGCCAATCCAGTGTCCCGGCCCACGCGTTATAGCTCCGCGAATTTTCAATCTTGTGCGGACTGAAGTAGCCGCCCACGCCAAAGGAGGCCAGCTTGCCCCCACCCGCGACGCCAAGCCGCAACTCGCTTCCCGGCCAGCGGCTTCGCTCCCCCTGGCTAGCTATGGAGCTAACGCTCGTCGTGAGCACAGGCGGGTCCGGGACATCGATCAGCGCAGCGCCAATCTCGAGGCGGCGCGATCCTGCGAACGGCACGGTTTGCGAGACCCCGGCCTGCGGAACCCATTGCCAAAGATTGCCCGACCACGCCAGCGCAGGCTCGGCGATCGCGGCCAACGAGGTGGGGGTATTGGGGTTGAGAATGGGCCGGTCGAACTGGAAGTAGGCCTGTGTGTGACTCCAGTCCAGCGTGGCGTGGGCGGTTCGCAACCGCACGAGCCCCGCCACTGTCGCATTGACGGCGTCAGCGGCATTGCCCAGAAAATCCACCTCCGCATCCGCATGGCTGTTCGCTCCGGCGAGCGTGGGGCCGCGCGCGTCCACTGCCAGGGAGGTTTGGCGCAGCGACGCCCCAGTTGTGCCGTCGCCCGCTATCGCAACGGCAGGAGCAAGCGGTATATCCACGCCGCTCGTATTCACAAAACCGTTCAACAGGATCAGCCCGCTGATGGACACCGGGTACCGCGATCTGCTTTCGACCTTGCTTTGGTTCAGGGTGGTGATCTGGCTTTCTTCGATGGCCTGGCGCTCTCTCTGCTCCGCGGCAGCTTCGGCCGCACTCGGGGCGGTCGCGCCGGAAGCTGGCGTTTTGCCGAGCCGCGCCTCCAGATCGGCAAGCGATCGCTTCAGCTCGAGCAACTCCTGTTCTGAGGCCTGAACCTGCGCCTGCGCCCTGTCCACGGCTGCCGAAAGGCGCTCGACCTGTTGCTCGGGCGACTCCCCCTGCTGCGCGCCCGCGCACGAAGCGGCGCCGAGCATCAGCACCGCGACACCGGCCGCGAGGAGGGCGCGGCAGCTCGGAAACCTGCGTCGATTCATCGTGAAGACTCCTGGGCGCTTTCAAGCCCGGCAAACTCTTCCCGCCCGGGCGCGCGAGGGAGCGACAGAGCAAACACCGTCTCGCCCGGCTGGCTCCGAATAAGTTCCACACTCCCCCCGTGCTCGCGTGCGACCACATGGGCCATCGTCAGCCCAAGTCCGGTGCCGTTCTGCTTGCCTTCGCTGACGAACGGTTCAAACATACTGTGCCGCACAGTGTCGGCCACTCCGGCGCCGCTGTCGACCACTCGCAGCTCGATCGCCTGCCCGCGAACTTCCATTTCCGTCGTCACATGCGGCTCCCCTCCGCTGCCGCGCGCTGCTTGACACGCATTGAGAATAAGGTTGAAGATCGCTCGCTGCACCTGGCGCGCGTCGACGATCACAGCGGTTTCGCCAGCATCGCAGTCGGGCGCGCACAGGCAAATTCCCTGCGCATCCGGGTGCGCCCGCACCAGCGCCAGCGCGCGTTCCAGGATGTAGGCCAGCAGCTCCGTTTGGCGCGGCGCGGACCCCGTCGCGCGGCTGAAAATCAGCAGAGAATCGATCAAATCGGTCGTGCCGTGTACCGCCATGCGGATCTCGCCAAACAGCTCCGCGCGCTCCGCCTCTGAAAGCGTGGAGCTCACTAGAAATTCAGCATTCGCGTAAACCGCCGCGAGATAGTGGCGCAGGTCGTGCGAAACCGAGCTGGCCATGCGCCCGATCGTCGCCAGGCGCTCCGACTCGAGCAGCGCCCGGTTAGTTTCGCGGATCTCTGCGCTCATCGCCACAAATGCACCGCTCAGCTCGCGCACTTCGCGGGTGCCTCCGGCTGGCGGTACTGGAACATGCGCGCCTTTGCCGTAGCCGCGGACGCTGCGCGTCAACAGCTCCAGCGGGCCGGTGATGAAGCCGGAAACGGCCAGCATGAGTAAAGTGCCCGCAAAAAGCGCGCAGGCCCCCACCACCATGAGCAGCCGGTTCAGCTCGCGCCGCGCCTCGTCTGCATGGGCGAAGGACTTGGTGACTACCAGGTAGAGCGGTTCGGAACTGGCCCGCGACAGATCGATCACCGACGTAAGATAGCGCTGGCCGCCCAGGGGAACGGTCCTGGCCGCGCCGTATCGCGCGCCAGGCTGGACAAGCTGCCGGTAAAGTTCATCCCAAAGTGCTGGGTTCAGTGTGCTGGTGACCAACCGGCTGCGCGAAATAAAGGCGACCTCCGCCGCGGAGGTTTGCGTGGTCTGCCGCACCAGCGCCCCATCGACCGCATACCCGCTTACGACATAGCCCAGCAGCGTGCCCGTGGCTGCCGCGCCGAAAAACAGCGGCTGCACGGAGTATTCGAACAGCCGCCCGTCAGCGAGAAGAAAGCGCTTGTTCCCGGCCGCGGGCAGCGTTCCGAGAGCGCGCCGCAGCTGCTCGCCCGGCCCGGCACCACGCGTGTTCACTGCCATGAGCGCGCCTTCGTTATTTTTCAGCGCGAACAGGTCGCTCCCGCTTACCTTCCAAAAACGAACGGCACCGTCCGCGATGGTTCCCGGGTCCGAGGTCGTCATCAGCGCTTTGAGGCTGGGCAGATCGGCAAGCAGCGCGTTTTCCCGGCGCAGGGCTGCCAGCCGCTCCGCATCCGAGGCGCGAAAAATATCGGCGGAGTGGGCCAAATCACCCGAAAAGTCGGCGAGCGCCTGCGCCTGGAGACGCGCGCGCACCGCCAGGAGGCTCGACACAGTGACGCTGGTGACCACCAATACCAGCGCCGCTACGAGCATCAGGCGAGTCGGCAGTCCTTTTCGCTCTTGCATCCGCTTCTGCCCCCTTCTAAAGCGTGAACCTGTAGCCCGCGCCATGCACTGTAATCAAATGCCTTGGGTTTGCGGAGTCCGCCTCCAGCTTTTGCCGCAGCTTCAGGATCAGGTTGTCCACCGTCCGGGTTGACGGGTAGGAGTGATAGCCCCACACCTGCGTCAGCAGCTCCTCGCGCGTCAGGACGCGCTCCGCATTTGCGGTAAGGAAGCGCAGAGCCTTGAACTCCAGCGAGGTTAGGGGCACATCGATGCCGTCGCGCGTTGCCGTCATTCGAGCAAAATCGACCACGCAGGAACCGAAGCTGAAGAGAGAGGAAACGGGAGCCGGCTTGCGGCTGCGCCGGATACTCGCCTGCGCACGCGCCATCAACTCGCGCGGGCTGAATGGCTTGGTGACGTAGTCATCCGCGCCGAGCTCCAGCAGCAGCACCTTGTCCACAACATCCGTGATCGCGCTCAGGATGATCACCGGCGTATCGGCTGAAATCGCCTTGAACTGGCGGCAAAGCTCCCGCCCGGAGATTTCCGGCAGAATCAGATCGAGTACGGCCAGGATGGGCCGCGAGGCCTTGAAACTTTCAAGGGCCGCGCGCCCGCTGCCCGCTACCGACACCGCGTAGCCCTCGTCGGCGAACAGGCGCTGCAGCACGCGCTGCATGCGCGGATCGTCTTCGGCGACGAGAATGGTTTCCGGCTCTTTCGCCTCTCCACGGCGGCCTTCAGCAGCAATCGGAACAGGGGGGGACGTCAGCATGCACATTGTTACCATGCTGAAGCGTCCGGCGTCACTGCCAGTGCTGCGGGCTTGGCGTGATCGTGCCCAGCCTAGGTCTTGCCGTCTGCAATCTTCACACTGAAAACCCTTCAGCTCTTGAGCATGACGGCCATTCCCTGCAGGTTATCCAATTGCAGGTGCGTCATCAATTCGTTGATTGAGATGAGTACATAAGGATTGTGCTCGACCGCGCGGCAGAACGACTGGATGACCTGAACCACGTGTTCTCCAGCAAAGGCTTCCTTATGATGGCCCGCAACGCCGATGAGCAACGTATCGATCCAGGCGAACTGCATCGCCAGCAGAATATACTCTTCGAAGATGCGCCGCGGCTTGAAATGAAGGCTGTTGTTTTCACGGCCAAAGGGAAAGAGGTTCTGAAAGATGTAATTCAGCAAGTAGTTCTCAAGAATAAATGGAGACTTCGCGAAGAAAGGGCGATGGTATCTCTGCTCCGCTTCCAGGTAGCGCTGGACGTCATCTTTACCATTGGCATCCAGGCCGGAACCGATACCCTCGACAAAGGTCCAGAATGTATCCCTGAAGCGCGTTCCGCTTTCTTTGTCTTGCACCCGGGCATCTGTCAGCTTCAAGATGACACCCAGCTTCAAGCCCGGCTGAGCTGGAATACTTTCAAGCGAAGCCCGCAACATATCCTGCTCAAGCGCTTGCCGGTGCTCTTCAAGAATGGCAGGAACTCTTTCGTCTTCTTGCGCCGCGGCCACTTCATCCAGGCTTTTGCAAAGCGACCCGATGAATAACAAGCGCTGCCATAAGGGCCGGGAGCGATCCTTCACCATCTCGACCAGCAAGGATTGAATTGCGTCGAAGTAGCCGTATGGTTTGTAACTCGAGCTATTCTCATTACTTCGCAATCGAAGAGCGGTATCGGTACGAAATTCTCCGGAAAAGAGGTCCCCGACAACCTGGGTGGAATCGGGAACAAGCAAGATATTCCTTGCCGCTTCAGGGCATGACAGGATCAGCGATCCCTCAAGGACGCCTTCAACGATGTTAAGAGCGCGTGGGTAAATGGAACACGTCGACGAGAGGAGGTCAGCCCCGTATTCCTTGTGAACGGCGCAAAGGCGATCGGCTCCGAAGAAGGGACAGCATCCCGACGTCGTAGGAAGGATGCGCGCGAAGATGGCCTCAGGAGCGCCAGCCGTCGCATTTATCGAAACATACTGCGAAACTACTGAGCCGAGCTTGTCCTGTGGGAACTTCCGATACTGCTCATAGGTTTGTTTGTCGAGAGGAATCGCCCAGTCCCGGCAGCATGGGTCTTCACAGCTCGCACCGATACAACGAAAGGCGGCAGCATAGGTGGGCCGGTCTGTTCTACTCGCGAGGGGAGCCATGATTCTTATCGCCTTCGGGCGTTCCACACTGCGCCGAAGTGCTTAGTTGTGCGACAGGGTTTTAGACGAATCAATTCCGTGTTGGTTTTCCCTGTCTATCCGGGCGAATCTTCTAGAGTGACACCCCGGCTGATGCCGGGGTGTTCGCCGGGAGTTCCTTTAAACGCCGACCTTGGCGGGTTCGGGCTGCTTGGCACCGTTTGCCGCGTCGGGCTTGCGGATGTCGATGCCACCCTTGAAGAACGCGCCGTCCTCAATGGAAATGCGCTGGGCCGCGACGTCGCCGGTCAGCGAGCCTTCGGAGCGAATATCCACGCGGTCACTCGCGACCATGTTGCCGCGCACCTTGCCGAGGACAACGATTTCCCGCGCAGTAATGTTGGCCGAGACCTGACCGTTGCGGCCGACAGTCACGCGGTTGCCGGAAAGGGTAATGGTGCCCTCGATTTTGCCGTCGATGTAGAGCGACTCAGAGCCGGTGACTTCGCCCTTGATGACGAGCGATTTGCCGATGGTGGCTTGCTCGCCGGCGGCCGAGGCCTGCGACGCGGCACTGTTGGTGAC
>CAXTVG010000007.1:0-21664 GCA_964247505.1 uncultured Acidobacteriaceae bacterium | reverse complement strand
ACCCCGACCACCCCGCCCAATGGTCCTCAACCGACCTCGCCGAAGCCCATTGGCTTGGCTGCTCCTATGTCATCACCGCTATCGAGGGAGGCCGCGCCGCCCAAACCAACTCCTTCCTCCTCCAAGGCACAAACGAGGACGACAAGCAGTTCGTCGCCGAGCCGATCCAGGTCGAACTGCTAAATGGTTAGAGGTGAGGAAAGCCGTCGTTTGTGACGCCAGACGAGGAAGCTTCCAAGCCTCTTCGACACGGAGGCTTTTGAACCCTAATGGGCGCAGTATTCCTTATCACTCGCTACTCACCTTGATGCCAGTTGCACACTGCACTCGCACGTACGTTCGCTCGGATTGGTGTAGATGTCGCCATTGCAAACACCTGTGGACCAGAGTCCCTTTCTTCCTTGCGCAGGAGCTCTATGCCCGAGTAACTTCCTCTCGCAGCACCAGGACCTCATTCCGGGTCTTCTCTTGAGATGTTCCGCCATCGTGCATTTAGTCGCTGTTACGTACCATCTCAGAACCTTCCCATGTCGTCGCGCAAGCCGCTGTACCGGAACAGAAACCAACGATAACTGCCGTGTTTTCCACGTATGCGCTGCTCTTATTTAATGCGAGTGCCTACTGTCCGATCATCCGGTAGTTGTTCTATCTTTTGGATGTGCAAATCGTCCACCAAACCTGCGGGAATAAGCTCCGCTGGGCCGATTTCTAAATAGTCCAGAGCCACGCGATTCGCAGAAAGAGGAATACTGCCTTCAGTTTACCAATCCCACTTCGGTAACCGGTCGATAGATTACAGCAATTTGCTTGCTCTCGGACCCGAGGCGACCTATTATCCCTGAAGCTCCGCTGCCGTGCTTCTTGGGGGTTTTCCGCTTCATGCCTTGCAGAATTCGTTTCCGCTCAATGGTGTGCTTCCTTGCCGCCTGCTGCCTTTCGCTTCCCTTCATCACCGGCTGCGGCGGCAGTTCCACTACGGGCGCGCCGCCGCCGGCGCAGACGCAAGCACCCGCTGTCAGCTCTCTTTCGCCCAGCACTATCGCTGCCGATTCGGGGGCCTTCACGCTGACGGTGGCCGGCAGCGGCTTTGCCTCGGGCAGCCAAGTGACCTGGAACGGCACACCCTTGCCCACCACGTTTGTCAGCGCCACCCAGCTCACCGCCGCTGTTTCCGCATCCCTGGCCGCCACCGGCGGCAGCCCGGCCATTGCCGTCGTCAACCCCGGCGGCCAAAGCTCTACGAGCACCCCTTCCGCGACGCTGACCATCGACAATCCCGTGCCCACCGTCGCGCAGCTGTCTCCCGCCGTGCTGCCCGCCGGCTCGCCCTCGACCAGCGTGATCGTCACAGGCACCAATTTCGTTGCAGGCTCGACCGCCTCGCTCGGAGGCGCGCCGCTGCCCACCACGGTGCAAAGCGCAACGCAACTCACCGCGGCGCTCTCGGCCGCAAACCTGGCCAATCCCGGGTCCGCTCCGCTTGTCGTGACCAACCCCGCTCCCGGCGGGGGCGCTTCGGCGGCCGTCGCCTTCGTCGTGGGCGTCCCTGGCGCGCCTGCACTCAGCGCGGTCTCCCCTTCCTCGGCCCTGGCCGGGTCGGCCGAGCTGCCTGTCACCATCACCGGCACGGGCTTTACGCAAGGGCTGTACCTGACCGCCGGAGGCTATCCGCTCAACGCTCAATACGTTTCCGCCACCAGTTTGACGGCCGCCCTGCCCGCGCAACTGCTGGCCACCGCCGCCCCGCTGTCCCTCACGCTTCAGGACAGCAACGGACGCTCGAATACGCTGCAGTTCCCCGTGCTCAATCCCGCGCCCGTGCTCACCTCGCTCTCGCCCGCCACGGTAACCGCGGGCTCTGTCAGCTTCACGCTCACGCTGACCGGCTCCGGGCTGAACAGCTCGTCGCAGCTCCTGGTAAACGGCTCGCCAAGACCGTTCGTTGGGATGAATGCCCCAAACACCGCGACGGTCGCGATCACCGCCACCGACGTCGCCCAACCCGGCAAACTGAGCATCGGCATCGCGAACCCGGCGCCGGGCGGAGGCACCTCCGCGACCCTGCAACTCACCGCACTCTCCGGCAACACCCTGCTGCGGTCCGTTCCCCTGCCCGCCAACGCGCTCGCCTGGGACGCCACCCACGGCCGCATCTACGCGGCCATCGCCTCCACCGCGCCGAGCCAGGCCAACAGCGTCGTGGCCGTCGATCCGGCGTCCGGCTCGGTTACCGGCAGCGCCCCAATGCCGGGCCAGCCTACCCTGCTTTCCATCACTGGCGACGGGCAATATCTCTACGTCGCCATGCCCGAAATCGCCCAGATCGCCCGCCTCAAGCTGCCCGCGCTCACCCCCGATATCCATTGGAGCACCGGCACGCCGCCCAAAACGGGCTCCACCTTCGCCATCACCGATCTCCAGACCGCGCCCGGCGCGCCCCACACCGTGGCCGTCGCTCAAAATCAGGGCAGCTCCGGCAATATCGAATTGGCCATTTACGACGACGGTGTTCTCCGCCCGCAAACCCCGTTCGCGGACGCGAACAGCACCCACGCGGCAAGCTATCTCCAGTGGGGCCCCTCCAGCCTCAACATTATCTATGGCGCGAACCGTAATGTTTCCGGCGGCACCGCCCTGCTCTTCACCGTCAGCTCCTCCGGCGCAACCCTTTCCCAGGCGGCAGCGGGCGTCTTCGGCGATTTCTCGCCGATCCTCTATGACCCGGCTTCTGCGCTGCTCTACGACGGCTATGGCAGCGTGTCCGACCCCGCGACCGGCCGCGCCGTCGGCGGCTACCCTCTGCTCGGGACCATCTCATACGAGCCGTCCACTTTTGCGGTCGACTCCGCCCTCAACCGGGTGTTTTTCCTGAATAACTCGCCTTACCCCATCTCGCCAAACTACGGCACGGGCACCCAAATCCAGGTCTTCGACCAGAAGCACTACACCTACATCGATTCGATCTATCTCCCGAGCGTGACCACGAACGGCGCGAAAGCACAAAACCTGATCCGCTGGGGCAATGCCGGGCTCGCCTTTACGCTGGAAAATGCCATTTACCTGCTGGACGGCCCGTTTGTCGCTCCCGGAGTTGCCGCCAGCTCCACAACAGGAAGCTACGTAGTCCCGGCCCCTACCCTCACCAGCCTCAGCCCGGAAACCGTTCCGGCCGGTGCGCCCGACACCCTCGTAACCCTCACCGGCACAAACTTCACGGGGTCCACCACCGTGCGCTGGAACGGCAATACCCTGGCCGCCACCCTAATCGGCCCCACGCAAATGCAAGTCACGCTCCCCGCCGCATCCCTCAGCAACCCGGCCGCGGGCCCCATCCTCGCGACCGGTGACCCCCAGGCCGCGCCTTCAAACCCGCTCGCCTTCACCGTCCTGCCCGATCTCGGCAGTGGCATGCGCCTTGCAGCAATCGGCATTTCCGGCTCCGACCTGGCCTGGAACAGCGCCGCCGGCCTGCTTTACGAAGCGGTACCGGCGGGCGACCTGGTCCATGGCGACACAATCGCTTCGATCGACCCGGTTGCGGGCGCGCTCAAATCCACACTCCCCGTGTCCGGCTCACCTGGGCTCCTGGCCATCTCCGCCGATAACCAGTACCTCTACGCCGGCTTCGGCACCAGCGCCGCGATCCAGCGCTTCCAGCTGCCGGCGCTCACCGCCGATCTCTCGATCCCCCTCGGCGGCATCGGCTCCCAATCCACCGCGCCGGGCACCCGCCTCAGCTGCGACTTCCCCCTCTCGATCGCCGTGGCTCCCGGTGCGCCCGCTACCCTCGCGGTCACCGAGGGCAACGGCGGCTACGATCCCGCCGGCTGCGGCGGCGTTATTGTTTATGACAATGCGACGGCCCGCGCCAACCCGCTTCCCTCTTCCACCACCGCGCCCATTGACCTGTATTCGCTCGCCTGGGGAGCGGACAGCACCCACCTGTACGCCCAGTCACAGCACGGCTTCACCCGGCAATACATTGCCAGCCTGCAGGTCGCGCCCTCCAGCGTGACGCTTGAGCACAGCTTTGAGAACGACCTCGGCCTCGGCAGCCGGGTTCATTTCGACCTCGGCACGGGCTACCTTTACAGCGATGGCGGCGACGTCACCCGGCCCTCGGACGGCACGGTCCTCGGCAGCTTCAAGGCTTCCGGGCTCATGGTCCCCGACTCAGCGCTCGGCCGCGCCTACTTCTTAGGGCAAACTACGGACCAAACTACGGCAAGCCAGAACTCTTCCTCCTACACCCTGCAGGTCTACGACCTTACCCACTACACTTTGCTCAATTCCATCGTGATCCCGAATGTCATCGGATTACCAGTCCAACTGGTCCGCTGGGGCAGCAACGGCCTCGCTTTTACAACGGGGGGCGGCGACTATGAAGGCGGTAACGCGCCAGGCCTCACCTACCTTGTGAGCGGGCCGGCCATCGACGGCTCGGCTGCTGCGGGCGCGATCCCCGACATGGCTGCCCCGCACGTCCAGCTCACCTGGCACCTTCATCGGGCGAATGGCGGGCAGCCTTTGCAACACAATCCATGAAGCCGCGGAGATTGCAGCCGTACCTCTTCATAACTCGACTTAGAAGCTGGTATTCAAGCGCAAACTATAGCTCCGTTCAGGACCGATGGCGTTTTCTGAAAACAGCCCGTTGAAGTCGATCACATTGAGCCGGTTATTCAGGTTCTCGCCATCCACCTGCAAACTGCTTGTGAACTTATCACTTTTTGAAAGCACAACGCCGAGCGAAGCGTTGACAGCGAGCAGCGGGCGGATGCGCCCCCGGTCGAAGTTGACCCGGCTCACGACTGCGCGACCGTACTCTGCGAGCGCCTCGGACTGATCGCCCGCAAACTCAAACGGCAGGCCCGACCCGTAGCCGGCACCGGCAGCCAGCCAGACGCGGGGCATGGCCTGATACCGAAAGCGCGTTGCAAGCGTATTTCGCTGGTCCTGCGAATCGGGAAAATGCCCATTCACCTGCGTCGCCGCGGCCGACGCATCGTCTCCAAGAAACAAACCACCCGTCACCGGAAACCAGGCGTTGCCCACCATGTACGAGTAACTGGCGAATCCATTCAGCTTCCCCAAGCTGACCAGCTCCAGTTTCCCCTCAGCGCCATAAATCACCGCCTTCCTGAAAGCGATCGGGTAACTCACGCCGGTATTTAACAGCTGGTTGTCATCGGCGTAATTATTCACGTCGCGGCGGTACATATTCGCGTCCAGACGCAATCGGCCGGAGAACGCCTGCGTGAGCCCTCCCTCGTAGTAATTGCCCAGCGAAGGCTTCACGGGCAGGCGAAGAAACTGGCTGCTGAGCGCATCGATCTCCGGGGAGCTTGAGATAAGGATGTTTTCAAACGCAGGCGTCTGGAAAATGCGGTCATAGGAAGCGTGCAGCACGGCGTTAAGCGACGGCAACGAACGCGCCACGGAAAGCCGCGGACTCCATGCGTTTTGGTTGGAAATCAATTGATAATGATCCCAGCGTAAACCGGCGCTGACCGTCCACTTCCCGGCGCGGATCAGGTCTTCTAGAAACGCGGACTGCTCCAGATCGGGGCGGCTTGCGCGCAGCGCCAAGCTCGGCGGCGTACTGTCGTCGAACTGAGCCGGATCGGTCACGAGATAGCTGAAATTCTCGTGCAGGAACGCAGCATCGAATTCGACCCCGGCTTTCAATTCCTGGTGCGCGCGATGCAGCGAAAACGCCGCTTTGAAGTAGCCCTCGCGGAAGTCGTTATGCTGGAAAGCAAGGATCGGCGTGGAGTTATCGTTCGAGAAAAGGTCGTCCGCCTTGTCCCGGACCATCCCAGCAAACGTTCCCAGGCTATCCGGCGAAAAAGTGTGTTGGTAATAGGCTGTCCCGATAGTTTCAAAGTTATCGCCGGTTTGGAGTTGCCCGGCCTGCTGCTGTATCTGCTCGTTTGGAATTTCAAACCGCGAAAGCTCATGGCGGACGCTGAGGATAAGCCGGTCGCTTTCTGAAAGCTCCCGCTCGTACCGTCCTGAAAAGTCGCCCGTGGTCCCGCGATTAGTGAAGTTCTCAGGCACGACCGGGTTGAGATAGTGGGCCGTCCTATCTCCCGAAGCAGTGGCACCCAGCGTGTTTTTGCTCCAGGTATCTTGGATTTGGCTAAATCCCCCGAGCGTGTCGTAGCTGCCTCCAGAAGCAGCAAACTCGCCATGCAATCCAGCGTCGAGGCTGCGCCTGGTATTCAGCTCGACGACGCCTCCCATCTTCCTGCCATACTCAGCAGGAAACCCGGCTGTGTAAATCGTCATGGAGTCAACGTCATCGGCCTCAATCTCAGGACCGAGGCCGGGGGAGCGGTTGTCGGTAAGCGGAATGCCGTCAACCACGAACTGGGTTTGGTACTCCGACCCGCGAGGGTGCAGGACCGCGCTTCCTTCGTATACCCAGCCGGGCTGGGAAGCGATGAGGTCCTGAAGAGATCGCCCGGGAAGGGAGCCCACACGGTTCGCGACTTGCGACGCCCCGATGCGCACCGCCGAGGACGTCCGGTCCGGGTCGACCAGCGCCGCTGCTTCCTGGACCCGAACCTCGGTGCTGACGGGTTTGATCGCGAGCGTGATCATGGACTCGACCGGGATGGCGGAGCGGACTTCTATCGTTCTTGCGGCCTCAGCGAAACCCGCAGCTTGCACAGTGACCAGATAGAACCCATACGCGAGACCTGAAACATCTGCCTTGCCCACCGCGTCCGTCAGTACATCGGCGCTGTACTCGTTGGCAGCACTGGCAAGATGAAGGTGCGTTTCAAGCGCTCGTCCAGCCGCATCTCTTACTTCGACTCGCAGTTCGCCGGTCCGAGACTGCGCGAACGCGGCTGCCGGGCAGGCCGCCAGGAATAAGGCGAAGATGAGGAATGGCTGCATGCCTTTAGGTGTCACTCTACGGCCACAAATCGCCTTTACGAGAGCCGAAGCGAGCACATGGACGGTTGGAATACCTCACGGTAACACATAAAAAATGTTACCTTGGAGTACTCCTGCCTTTGTTCCATTACATTCTTCATCCACTTACGGGGCAAGACATGCTCATAAGAATAGAGTCGCTCACCGTCAGCAGCCATCTGAGCGCCGCGCCCCTCTCGCCTATCATCAAGATCGCCATCGGTGTGCAATCAGGCATTCGGCCGCGCTCGGGCGGGAACACAAGCCGCGCATAATCCATAGAGAAAAAACTCGTGGCCCATGGCGCGAAAACCTTTCGGGACCTTGGGTTTAGGCGGCGCCACGCAGCCTTCAAGCTCAAACAGCTTGCCGCAGCCGTTGCAGTGAAAATGATGGTGATGCTTTTTCCCGGCAACCTCATAGCGGGTCGACTCGCCAGGCAAATCGACCGGTTGCAGCCAGCCATCCTGCACCAGCGCCTGAATGTTGCGGTACACCGTGGCGATGCCCAGCGTGGGGTAGTGCCGCTGGGCACCTTCCAGGATTTCATCCGGCGCCAGCGGGCGATCGGCTTGCGTAAAGGCTTCGCGAATCGCCGCTTTTTGCTTGGTATTCCGCTTTTCTGTCGTCATCGCGCGTATGTCTAGGCTACACGTTCCGCCCGGCCGGTCGTGCCCTTCAAAGCCGCCGCAGCAGCACTCGCCGCCGCCGTTTACCTATGCCGCAGGATCAGAAAATTCGCCAGGCAAATGACTAATGCGCCAAGCAGGACTGAAGGGACAAGGTAGCGGTGCGACCCCGCCGCCTCCCGCACCCGCGGCAGGAAGTCGCCCGTCGCCATCTGGAGAAAAAATCCGGCCGCGAGAACCAGCAGCGCGACAGACCAGCGCGCGGAAAGAACAAGCCAGGAAGTCAGGAGGCCGCCCAGGAAAGGCGCCGCCGCGTCGGCAGCGAGAAACAAGGAATCTATCCGCGTAGGCGCGCTGCCTCCAGTCGTCAGGATCACCGTGTTCATGCCGTCGCCGAGATCGTGCGCCGCGATGCCGAGCGCCACGGCATACCCAGCCGGGTGCGAAGCGGCATAAGCCGCCCCGATGGCCATGCCGTCGCGAAAGCTGTGAAAAATCAGCAGCCCGGCCCCTGTCCGCCCCACAATGTGCCGCTTTGCTTCCGCGTCGTGTCGCGCGCGGGCCAGATAATCGAGACCGCCGTCGCAGACATGGAAAAAAAGGAACGAGAGCAGCGTCAGCGCCAGAACGTCTGTGTCGCTCAGG
Organism: uncultured Acidobacteriaceae bacterium; assembly: GCA_964247505.1. GTDB lineage: Bacteria > Acidobacteriota > Terriglobia > Terriglobales > Acidobacteriaceae > EB88. The sequence continues at coordinate 13,466 of CAXTVG010000007.1, read as the reverse complement.
CCCGCCCCGCTGCCCAGGCTGATCGCCTCAGGCAACAGGTCAAGGAAAGCCGCGCCCAGCAGCAGTCCTGCGCCGAGAGCGATGAGCAGGGGGAAAAAGCCGCGGAACCGTATGGCAAGCAGCCCGCCGGCCAGCGTTGAAACGACAGGAATCGTGAGCAGCAGCACCGGCACACTGCTGATAATACTGCATTTGCAATAACAAAAAGCCGGGCGCTCCGATGCGCGCCCCCTTTACAGCCGTGCGATTTCGCAGCCGCCGCTCTCCTCACGATGGCAGCAGGCCTTGCAGAACGTGTGATTGAGCCAATGCCCTCCGATCATCAACAGGCCTCCGCAAAGTGTGATGGCAACTTCCACCAGGTGCGATGGAAGCCGGTCGCCCCAGCGCGCCGTAAAGACAATGAGTGCGACACCCGACGCGAAAAGAATGCCCACCGTTGCCCGCCCGTGCAGCCGGTACCCTCGCACGAAAGCGAACAGGCCGGCCAGTGCCACGAACACCGCCATAGTCCTGTGGACCACCTCTTCACCGGGAAGCAGGTGCGCCCACATGGGCCCCAGAGAAACAACGATCGGCGTCAGTATGCAATGCCCGATGCAGAGTGAAGACGCAACAACCCCGGCCCGATCGGCGCTGCCGGCATTGGAAATTCGATCCACAGTAGCCCCCTCCCTTTCTGCTGAATCGCTTGGAGGCTCGAGCACGCAGAAAGCGCCTGCCCGAGCCCACTCCGCAAAACCGCCGCCGGGCTCTCTTAAAAGTGAAAGCCAAGCTCCGCTGTCAGCGCGCGCGGTGTGACGTAGTGCGTGCCGCTGAAGGTGGAGAGGAAGTTATACAGCGCATACTTGTCGCCCATGTTCACGCCGGTCAGGCGCAGGCTCCAGCGGTACTGCTCGCCGTTAAACAGGTTGTCTTTGCCGATGGAAGCGTCGAACAGGTTGCGCGGCGCGATGCGCTGCGGGTTCTTGTCATCGTCCTCGGTGTTGGGCGCGGGTATCTGCACCAGCTTGGAGGTGAGCTGCGTCGCCAGGCAACTGGTGAAGCCGGCCCCCGGTGTCGCGCGCACTCCGTTGCAGGTCAGCCCGGCTTCCGACTGTTGGTCGGCACTTAGGCCGGTCAGGTCGATCGTCTGCTGGCCGTTGGCGTCCAACGACGTGCTGACGCAGCCTGTGTTCGCGCCCGGAATGTCGTTGTAGCAGGGGGTCGATCCCGCAGTCAGACCGCTGTCATAGCGCCAGTTAAAGCTGACCCACGGTGCCCACTTACCCGGGATCTGGTACTGCACATTGGTCGTTTGGTTAAATTTTTCGTCGTGGTCGATGCGGAACGGGAGCGTGCTCGCTCCGTTGCCGACTGAAGCGCCGGCGCCGGCCAGCTGCGGGTTGAAGAAGCGCGCCGCCACCGACGACATCACCACGAAGGCGGTCAACCCGTGATAATCCAGCAGGTCCGCGCTCAGCACAAACCCCGGAATCTTGGAGTTATGCCAGTCGATCGGAAACGTAATCGGCGTGTTGCCGAGCACGCTGAAGTCGAACGCGTTGTGCGTGTATTTCCAGATGTAGTCGCCATTGACCACAATGTGGCGCCCGAAGCCCTGCTGAAACCCGGCGTGGAATTCATTGCGGGAGCCCGGCTGCTCTACCGTATTGGTCACGTTGGGCGCGCAGCTCAGCAGCGGGTTCAGCACCTGGTCGCCGCAGCCGACGCTCGACAGCACGAGATTTTCGTTGAACGGCGTTTCCAGCGTGCGCGCATAGGACACGCGCAGCACGGTGTTCGATCGGTCAATGCGATACGCAGCGCCCAAACGCGGCTCGCCCTTGCGCGCCGTTGTAAGCCCGTTATACAGGTCGCCGCGGATCCCGAGATTGAACAGCCAGTGCCCGGCCTTGATCTCGTCCTGCACATAGAGCGCGAGCTCCTTTACGTCGGTGTGGCCGAAAAATGCGTAATTGCCGCCCTGCCGCGTAAGGTCATACGGAGCCAGAACCGGATTGAAAGCCGGGTTGGCCGCCGAGCCATCCGCGCCGCCGCACTGCGAAGGGTCGCTGTAGCCCGCGAGTGGATTGCCGTTCGCGTCCACGCAGGGCGCGTTCAGCGTGGAGTCGACAATGCCGAGGTTGTCGTGCTCGCGCAAAAACGTATGCTCATACACAGCCCCGGCGAGCCCGGTATTTCGCCCCTTCGAGTAGGACAGCTCCGTGTGCGCGCCGGCGTTGAGCAGGATGCGCGATTGCGAAATCGACTCGCGCTGGAGATTCGCCGGTCCGAGATCGGTAAGCGGATTGTTGCTTGGATAGTAGTTGTATTGGTCGTGGCGGATATAGGGCGAAAAGTTAAAGACCGCGCTGTCACTGAGGATATGCGTGTAGCTCGGCGCGATGTTGAAGGTCTCGATTTTGGAGTGCTGATCGGCATTGCCGACGCCGCCGATTAAAGGCGTGGGGGTCGCGCCGCCGCTGATCACGTTTTGCACGTTTACATTGTCGTAGTTGTTCGGCGTTTGAAACCAGGACCGGCTGTAGTTCAGGTCCAGGTGCACTGAGTCCTTGCTGGTCAGCGTCCGGTCGATCCGGTCAAACACGTTTTGCTCGTTCCCGTAATCGTGGAAAACGGTGAACTCGGGCGGGTCAAGAAAACGCCCCGTGTTGAGGCCGTCGATCTCGAAAAAGTTGCCGCCGTTCGGGCCGCCCGTGCCGATATCGAAAAACCCGCTGGCTGAGCCGAACGTGCCATACGACGCACCGATGTCGCCGGTCGGCTTCTTCAAGCCCTGCCCGGAGCGCGTCGTGACCACAATCACCAGGCTCGTCTTGTCGCCGTACTGCGCCGGCGGCGCGCCCGAGATCGCCTCGATCGACTGAATGGAGTTTGCGGGGATCTGGTTCGAAAACACCTTGCTCTGCTGGTCCGTGATCGGCTGCCCATCGACGTAAAAAGAGTTCGACGCGTGGTCGCCCAGGCCGTGAAACAGCCCGTTTGAGTCGGCCGCCACGCCGGGGGTGGTCAGCGTCACGAGCGAAGAAAGCGAGGAGCTCTGGCTTTCGAGCGGAACTTTGTTGAACAAATCGCGGTCCACGTCAGTGTGAAAGGTTGTCGCCGACTCGACGATATCGCTTCCCTCCACTGTGACGTTTTCCGTCGACTGGCCCGCCTTGAGCGTTTCCTTCATGGTGAGCGGCACCAGCGAACGCACGTCGGCGTCCTGCGTAACAGAACCGAACCCGGGCGCCGCGACCACCAGGTGGTAGCTGTTAAACGGCAGATTGTTGAACTGGTAATTCCCGCCGCTGTCGGCGGCCGTTTTGGCGCTGTAGCCGCTCACCGGGTTCACAATCGTCACGGTCGCGCCCGGAACCACCGCGCCGGTCGCGTCTGTCACGGTGCCGAGAATGGTGCCGGTGTTGGCCTGCGCAAAGCTCAGCGCCGGCAGGGTAAGAACGAGCGAAGCAAACGCGCAAAGCTGCGCGGCCCTTGATTTTGTTGGAAACAGGGATGTCATACGGCCTCCGAAAAGATTGCAGAAAGGGGAAAAAAACGCGCTGCCCGAAATGGGGGCTCGCCGCGCGTCGTTAGCTCTGTTTTCTACAAGGAGGCTGGAGGAGGGCGTATGAAGGCTGTGACCAGTACCGCTCGGGCGCCCGGCGAGGGCTCTCCCAGAGAAACGATCCCCAGGAAAACAAACGCGATAATCGCGATCAAACCCGGATCGACATCGGGTGCCAAGTGCGCCGCGGCGCAGAGCTGGCAGTGCGATGAGTCGGCGACATCGGCATGGCCGTGCGCGATCTCGGCAGTCATAAAGACCGCCAGGATCAAGCACAGGAGTCCCGCGAGAACTCTGCCAGTTTTGGAAGTGGGTTTCATGCGCGATGCCGGCCTGCTGGCTACGAGCATAGCGCATAATTCGTCGATTCTCAGGGCAAACTTGCCCATCCGACGCTCTTTTTGAGAAACCATCCTCAATAGCAGCGCCGCGCCCTGGACTTTGCATCACAATCGGCCGCCACCTGCGCCGAGCTTTTTTGGGCAGCTATTTCGACGCTTCCGCGCTCGCCACGCCGGCAGATGGATCCGCCGCATATCTTATCTGTAAGAGAGACAGCTGCCTACACACATCCAGGCGAGGCGGCTAGGAACCCAGGGAAATCGAACCTATTTCATGAAATAGGGGATCCGCGGGTTTCTCTTCTTGGACCGTTGCGGAAACGGGACCGTCGGCTTTTCTGGTGGCAGCGATTCACAAGCGGGAACAGCAGATCCGATAGATCACCGGTCTACTCTTGGGAGACACCGATTCAGTCGAATTGGATCTGTTGATCAACCCCGCATTCCTCATCCAGCGGCTAAGCAATCTGCGTAGACTTCTGGCCGGGCAACCAGCGGAAGCTCGACGAGAACGTCAGCTCCATGTGTCGGAGATCGAAATGGTTCCGAAGGAGGCAGACGGAAGGTCATATTATCCAGCGGAGGGCAGTTAAACCTTACTTGGGAGTGAGAAGGACAGCTCCACTCCTCTACTTGCAGCGCCTAGGCAAATTCGGATGGTTGCGGGGCTGGATTTAAACCAGCGACCTTTGGATTATGAGAAGTGTAAATAGCTGATTCTACAAGAACTATAGCGCCGTAGATGATCCCTAGCCTCTTTTAAGAATCAGCAAGTTACAAAAGCGCACTGCTTAGCGTTCCCTCGTTTGCTTCCTTGTTTCGGCAGTCCGACCGAACGAGAATTTCGAACCGCTGACTTTTATCGTGTGAAGCCCCAAATCACAGGCATTACAAGCAAATACAAGGCCTCTGCCGCCACTTTAATCCTTGTAAACCGTGCAGATGTTGGAGTTTTGTGCCCTTTTGTGCCCTCGTACCGTCGTTTTGTGCCCTCGTACTATCCGCCGGTTTTCGCCGCAGTTAGTGGCTCTGCCACTTGGGATCGGTGAACCTCACACTTCGAGCCGGGTAATGACAACGCGGTGTCCATCGCGCTTACGCGCACTGCAGCAGGCGTATGCAAGGAAATCGATCCGCTGGTGTGGACGCCGAGGCGCTTCTTTCCAACTCGAACCGCGAGTCCGTCCTGATCGACGCGCAGACCTGATGAGAGATTTCAGCGCTGTCGGACTTCCGCACCCTAGATGTAGTGACCGAAAGGCAAAGGGGGTACATCCTTAATGGGACCGGCGGTCAGTATCTCCCCTACCGCCTCCGCGAATTTGAGCGTTATCGGCATGCCATCGCCAAAGATGCAGGTATTATAGTTAAGTTTAGTAAGGGCAAGAATGTCCTTCACCACCACGTTGATGTCAGCCTCCCCCTTACTGATGTCAATGATCAGCGGATTGAGAACTTCCCGCCCTGGATAGGTTTGAAGGCGTGGTGTCCAGCCACGCGTCCAAAGGTGCGCGCTGCGCGGGCTGCGGATATTCGCCAGTCCGCACAACACCGGGTTCTGACCTTTGCGGTACAGCTTGAGATTTTTCTCTTCCTGAGTACGAACTCCCACAATGTTGGTGCCTGTTCCGGCGGCATCCATGAAACCCTGCCATTCATTGGGCTCGAAACGAACTTTGCCGTGGATGAACATGTCCTTGGGTGGCCCGCCAGCTTTCTTGGCATAAGACCTAATTGCCAGTTCGCCCAGTGCCTTGGCCGCTGGATAGCTCAGATGGAAGTCGGCAGTCTCATCGTTATACCAGGGACCTAGCGCTCCTTTGAATACCACTCCGTCCCCGGAGTCGAGAAACATCTGCGCCGCGCAGCAGACATTTTTGGAGGTTCCGCTAGAACCAGTCTCATAAATACCCCAGCGGCGAATTGGTGGCATTCTGGAGGGGCTCTGCTTTTCTCCGATTGCGCCGATGCGAGGACGCTGGGAGTTGACCGAAGAACAATGGGAGGTCGTCGAGCCGGTGCTGCGGCCAGCGCGGCGCGAGGACAACCGCGGGCGGCCCTGGCATGACACGCGCGCGGTGCTCAACGGCGTGTTCTGGGTGCTGGGCACGGGCGCGCAGTGGCGCGAGATGCCGGAGAAGTACCCGCCGTACCAGACCTGCCATCGCCGATTCCAGCAGTGGATCCGCTCGGGCAAGCTCGAAGCAGCGCTCAAGCTGCTGGCCCGGCGCCTGCACGAGCGAGGCAAGCTGAACCTGAACGAAGCGTTCGTGGATGCCCGCCTTCGCGAGCGCCAAAAAGGGGGCTCGCTGTCGGTCCCACCCGCCGCGGCCAGGCCGGGGTCCCCGGCGGCTTGCCGCTGGGGTGGAAGGGCACAAAGATCGTCGCTATCGCCGCTGGCAACAGTCTGCCTCTCGCCGTATCTATCCAGAGCGCTAGCCCGGCAGAGTGCACGCTTGTTGAAGAAGTGCTCGCCGGAAGCTTCCTCGACGCGCTCCCGGAGCGGCTCGTCGGCGACAAAGCTTACGACTCGGACGGGCTCGATCGCGCGCTTGCCGAAGAGTATGGGACCGAGCTGATCGCGCCCAACCGGCGCGGACGCAAACATCTCACCCAAGACCGCAGGAAACTGCGCCGCTACCGCAGACGCTGGAAGCTCGCGCGGCTGTTCGCCTGGATGCACAACTTTCTCCGCCTCGTCACCCGCTGGGAATACCACATCGAGAACTTCCTCAGCTTCGTCCACCTCGCCTGCCTTCACATGCTGCTTAGACGTTTATGAGACCGCTTCTAGAAACTAGTAAAGACTGACGGGACCAGCAAAGACTCTAATGGAAGTAGGACGGTTTAACTGCTCCCAGCGAGACGAAGTTTGCCCAAAGTGGCCGCAGGTCGGCGAGCCGGGAGCGACCTCCGACGACTGGCTCAGGCTGTCCAGGGGGCAGCGACGGGTTTTGCTTTGCCTTGTGCGTTTTCTTGAGAAGTGGAGATGGCGTCTCAAACGTGCGTTTGTGCTCGATCGGGGACGCACGCGGCACAGAGCCCGTACAGGAAGAACTCGTGGCCCATTGCGCGAAAGCCTCTTGGAACTCTCGGTTTAAGCGGAGCCACGCAACCCTTCAGCTCAAACAACTTGCCGCATTGCTTGCAATGAAAATGGTGGTGGTGTTTTTTGCCCGCCACCTCATAGCGGGTCGACTCGCCCGGCAACTCGACGGGCTCCAGCCAGCCATCCTGGACCAGCGCCTGGATATTGCGGTACACCGTGGCGATTCCCAGGGAGGGGTAATGGTGCTGCGCGCCTTCAAGAATCTCTTCCGGCGCAAGCGGGCGACCCGCTTCCATCAGAGCTTCGCGAATCGCCGCTTTTTGCTTGGTGTTTCGTTTTTCTGTCGTCATGTCGCGTTATTTTCAGGCTACACGTTCCGCCTTATAAACAGCCACGCTCCCGTCCTCGGCGGCGGCGGCGAGCAGTGCGTCATCGGGCGACCAAGCAAGATCGGCGATGCCACCCGAAAGCAGCCCGATGGAGTCCGGCAGCTTTCGCTTGCTGGGTTTCCAGAGCGCTATGCGGCCCTCAGCGCAGCCTGAGGCCAGCACGGAGCCGGACCGCTGGTAAGCGAGCCGGCTGAGCGGGGATTGATGGAAGTTGAGCGACGCCGGCTTGCTGTTCGCGGGGCCTTTTCCGGAGCAGTCCCACACCGTTACTGACTTGCCGCCGCCGGTGGCCAGGTAGCGCGAGCGAGGGTCCCAGGCCAGCTCCCGGATCTTGATCGGGTAGCCCCACATCTGAAGCTCCTTGCCGGTTTTTACGATCCAGAAGTGTACGGTTGCGTCCTGGTTGCCGTGGCACAGGTAGCGCCCGTCCGGGCTCCACGCCAGCGCGAGCATGGAGCCCTTCCACAGAAATGTCCGGGCGGCGGCCGACTCGTCCGGCTTCCAAAACTGCAGGTAGCCGTAGCAGGCGGAAACCAGCTCCTCCGCGCCGGTTTTCCAGGTAATCGCGGCGATCGTGTTGGGGTGCTCCTGGTAGTCCTGGACGAGCGTGCCGTCCGTGCCCCAGAGCCGCAGCCTGCGTCCGGCGGCGGTTGCGAGATACCGCCCGGAATCGGACCAGGCGATGTGCTCGACCCAGGGCGAACCGCAATCGAGCTCCGCGACCGGGCTGTCGCGCCGGGGCTCCCACAGGCGCACCTTGCCGTCCTGCCCGGCGGTCGCGAACAGAGCGGCCTCCGGGTGCCAGGTCACGCGCGTCGCGCCAAACCGGTGCGCCGCGATCTGCTGCACACGCTCGCCCGTCGCGGCCTCGAAGAGCGAGACTTCCCCGTTGGCCGAGGCCGCCGCGAGCCACTCGCCCGATGCCGACCAGCTGACCGAGGCGGCCGACTCGTCGAGCGACCGCAGCCACAGCTGGGGCATTGTTTGCGTTTTCTCTTGTTTCTCAGGCGGGCTGGTGCTCAGGCCAGGCATTGGCGGAACCCCTCATTCAACTGGCTGCGGTCGAGATTGCGCCCGATAAAGATGAGCTGGTTGCGCCGCTCCTCACCCTTCCACGGGCGGTCCGGCCGGCCGTCGAAAAGCATGTGGACGCCCTGGAAAACAAACCGGTCCTTCTCGCCTTTGAGGCTCAACACCCCTTTCATGCGAAAGATGTCCGTGCCCTGGGTTTGCAGCAGCTCGCTCATCCAGCGGTTGAACTTGCGCTTGTCCAGGTCGCCCGGCGTGGTGATGCCGACGGACGAGACCGCTTCGTCGTGCTCATGATCGGGCTTGTATTCGCGCTCGTAGCGAGGCGTTTGCAAGGCCGGCCCGGTGAACAGGTGCGCGTCGAACTCCTCCGGGCGGTGCTCGGTGAAAAACGCGTAGGAGCCGCTTGCCGGGATCTCGATCTCGAACTCGGCCGTTTGCCCATCGAGGGCGAGCTCGTAGTGCGTGTTGCCCGGGCGCAGCGTGCTCCCCGTGCTCACCTTCTGCTCCGGCGCCGAGAACAGCGTGACCGCCTCGAGCTCGACCGCCGCCACTGCTTCCGGCGTGGTGTTTTCAACCGGCAGCATCACCAGCGACATCGCCGGATCGGGGCCGATATCGAGAGTGAAACGGCTCGCCCCCGCATTAAGCGCGTACACCCCAGCCCACTCAAACGGGTGCTCTGGCTCCATGAACCGCGGGTCCACCTCCAGCGCGCGGTCCAGGTTAAAGCCGCCGACGTCCAGAATCGAGCTCATCTCCGCGCCCGCGTCCTGCGTACGGTAGATCTTGGCCGCGGCGTTCATCGAGCGGATACGCCCTTCCAGCTTTTCGAGGTCCGCGGGATCGACCAGGTCGATCTTGTTCAGCAGGATCACGTCGGCAAACGCGATCTGCTCTTTCACTTCGTCCGAGTCGTCGATGTGCTGCCACACATGCTTCGCGTCGACCAGCGTGACGATGCCGTCGAGCCGCAGCTTGGTTTGCATCTCGTCGTCGACGAAGAACGTCTGCGCGACCGGGCCGGGGTCGGCCATACCGGTGGTTTCGACCAGGATGTAATCGAACTTTTCGCGCCGCTTCATCAGGTTCCCGAGTATCCGGATAAGATCGCCGCGCACCGTGCAGCAGATACACCCATTGTTCATCTCGAAAATCTCTTCTTCCGCGCCGATGACCAGCTCCTGATCGACGCCGACCTCGCCGAACTCATTCTCAATCACGGCGATGCGCTTGCCGTGCTGCTCGGTCAGGATGCGGTTGAGCAGCGTTGTTTTTCCCGAGCCCAGAAAACCGGTCAGGACCGTCACGGGAACGCGCGCGTCCCGCACCTTCACTTCATCTAGAACAGCAGTTGCCATGGTGTGTGTCTCCCAGTGCTTTTAGGTGAGTTGGTGTTGGCAGGCCGCTTCGACATCACCCGCAGTGACATCGGCAAGCGCGAGCGGCAGCTTGATGCGCAGCGTCGTCTTCGCGGGCCGAAATACTGCGACTATGGTCTCTACATCCGGGCAGCCTTCGTCCTCGCAGGCGAGCTCGGTGACCATCACGCTCGCATCTTCGTTCAGTTTCAGCTGGGCGATGACCTGCGCCTTGATCGCTTCGGTTTGCTCCATCGTTCGGCCAAACGCCCGCAGCCGCGGAGAGTTGAACAAATCCATTCGGGCCTCCTCAAAATCTTCCTGAAACTGATAATGCGTTACTATTAATTTCATGTCAACCCGAGAAGCCTATGAACTACGGCCTGCGAGCCTGCCCATCAAGCGCCCCATGCTGGCGCAGATCAACATCTGCCAGGGCTGCTGCTGCGGACAAACCAAGAAAGGCCACCTGGAGGTTCCGGTCGACTGGCTCAAGCGGGAGTGGAAGGTGCGCGGGTTATTGAAGCGCGTTCACCTGACCATCAGCGGGTGCCTAGGGCCCTGCGACGTCCCGAACGTTGTCATGATCGCGAGCGCCGACGGAACCCAGTGGCTCGGGAATCTAACCCAGCAGCGGCACTACGCCATGCTTGCCGACTGGGCCGAGCAGTCGAAAAATTGGGGCGTCCTGCTCCCCCTGCCGCAGCTCTTCGACGCGCACATCCTAGATGCCCTCACCGGACAGCCTGGAGCCTAAAGGTGACCCACTTCGCCTCGCTAACACTGGTGCTCGCCCTGGGGATGAGGCATGGCATGGACCCCGATCACCTGGCGGTGATCGACGGCCTGTCGTGGGTCCACCCGTCGCGGTTCAACGGCGTCCTGTTCGCCATCGGCCACGGTTTGTTCGTCACCCTGCTGGCGGTCGGCGTCGGCAGTCTTTTGGCGCGACTCTTCGAGCCCTACGCTCCGTGGATCCTGATCCTCGTGGGAGTTTTGAATCTTTGGCGCGTATTTCGGCGAGTGTCCCCGCATACGCACCGTTCCTCGCGCCTGCCCACCACCAGCCCGCTACTGCTGGGCGTCCTGTTCGGAGCGGGCTTCGAGACAGCCAGCCAGCTCTCCGCCATCGTGCTTGCGGCCAACCTCAATCCCTGGCTGCTGGGCGGCGTGTTTTCAACCGGTATGCTGCTGGTCGACGGAGCGGATGGTTTTCTGGCCGCAAAGGTCAGGCGCAGCATGATCGCGGGCAATCCGCGCGCTGTTCGAGGCGGCCAGTTCTTGGGCTTGCTGGTCAGCGTTTTTTCGCTCGCGCTGGGCGCGGCGGAGCTCGCCGGCACCAATATCGACGCGCTGGCCCTTCCGCTAGGCGGCCTCCTACTGGCGACGCTGGTTTCGGTTCGACTGTGGGGCTCTGGAGGCCGCTCGCAAAATCCCGCCGGCAGAAGCAACCCTCGTGAAGCCGAGGAGCACGCGCATTGACCTACCTTATTTGTACATTGGCGGCTCGCCGGTACTGGGTTGATCGCCTGGATCCTTTCCTTCTGCACATTCATGGGGGGATCGGGATTCGCTGGTATGGTGCTGCTTATCTCGCGGGTATACTCGCGGCCGCATGGTTTCTCTCCCGATGGGCCCGGAGCGGCCGCATCCCGATCGACTCAAATGATGTTTCGACGTTTCTCCTCTGGGCCGCCGTGGGCATTGTTCTCGGGGGCAGACTGGGCTACTGCCTGTTCTGCAACGCGCGGATGGTGCTGCATCACCCTCAGGAGATCTTCGCGGTATGGCATGGCGGCATGGCAAGCCACGGCGGCTTGCTGGGGCTGCTCGCCGCAACCACTCTGTTCGCTCGAACGCGGAAAGTGAATTCGCTCGTCCTTATGGATGCCGTCGCGGCCACCGCGCCCATCGGCATTGCTCTCGGACGCGTCGCGAACTTCATTAACGGCGAGCTGTGGGGCAGGCCGTCGACCATCGCCTGGGCCGTTATCTTCCCCCAAGCGCCGATGGTGAACGGCGTCGAGGTCCCTCGGCATCCGAGCCAGATGTACGCGGCCGGGATCGAGGGAGTGCTGGTGTTTGTGATTACTCAGTATGTCTTCAGGAAGAACTGGCGGCCGGGAGCCGCTGCCGCTACCTTCTTTGCCGCCTACGGGATCGGACGTTTCCTCGACGAGTTCTGGCGGCAGCCGGACGTGGGGCAGCCAGTGTACTGGGGGTGGATCAGTAAGGGGCAGATACTCACCCTTCCAATGATCGTCATCGGAACGATTTGGCTTTTCTGTGTCAGCAGGGCGCGGTCCCCAAGGGGTAAGGGAGAAGTTCCTCGACCCCTATGCGTCGGTTCGAGTCCGGCCCGCGCCGCCAACGCTCAATCCCGAGAATCGGAGATGGAATGAACGCTTTTGCCCTCACCTCAATGGCTGCGGTCTCAACCACTATCGGCGGCTCTTGCGCGATTGTGCTTCCCCGAAGGATGCACTTGCTCATGGGTTTCGGAGCGGGCGTTCTGGTTGGCACGGCCTGCCTGAACCTGATTCCCGCCGCGCTGGCGACGGCCGCTGCGCACGGCTGGGCAGGCAGGCTCGTGTTTGAGTATGCGATCTTGGGGGCCGTGTTGTTCTTCTACATACGTCGCAACGCCGAGCAGCATGCGACGCGTGACAAAGAGGATCGCACAGCGGGCAGAATGAGCGCTGGAGTCCTCGTAGTGCACAGCGCGCTCGATGGAGCCGCCATCTTCGCTGCCAGCACAATTTCCATACAAATGGGCCTGATCGTCGGCTTGGGGGTTGTGGGGCACGACCTTTCCGATGGACTCAACACGGTGCTGCTCTCCACCGGCGGCGGAATCGCTCGATGGGAGGACTACGGCTTTCTCGCCCTCGATGCCGCCGCTCCGATTGCCGGAGGGCTGATCGCTTCCTCGCTGTTCTCGGTCTCACCAACGCCCGTCATGCTTTTTCTAAGCTTAGCCGCCGGATCGTTTCTATTCACGGCTACGGTGGGACTGTTTCCGGAAGCGTGCCGGCGTGGACGCGGCCTCACTGCGGTCGCAGCAGCGTGTGCCGGGTTTTTATTCAGCTGGGGACTGACCAGGGGTATAGGACTGCTCGCATGACCGCGCGAGTAAAGCGCGCGGCCGGCGGAGTTTGACCCGCCAACCGCGACAAAGCCTCAAACTACTGAGCCAGCTGCACACTGCCGTGATTGTCGCAGTGGCCATTGTGCTGGTTGTGCAGGTGGTCGTCGACCAGGTAATCCACGTGGTCGCCATGGGGGACGGCTTCGTGGCCGCAATCCGCGCCGTGCACGTGCTGCGCGTCATGGGCGTCGCAGGGGTGGCCTTCGGTGCAGTCCGCGGGATTTTGAGTGTTGACCTCAAGCGTGTGCTCGTCGACGTGACCCTCGTGCTCGTGGTGCAGGTGGCCGTCGTGCAGAAAATCGACATGGTTGTCGTGCTGGATGGCAGTGTGGCCGCAGTTGGTGCCATGCTCGTGCGTGTGATCCGGGTGAATGGTATGCGTGGTGCTCATCGTGTGGTGTCCTTTCGTGTTTGTGGTTAAAAAATCCGAGGAATCGGAAGTGGCTAATTCGGAAGCATGCGCCAGGCCGTTGAGAACCAGGTGCAGCATGTGCTGGTCGGCGAGGGAGTAGAGCACGTGCTTGCCCTCGCGCTTGCGCTGGACGAGGTTGTCGGCGCGCAGAATCCGCAAACGCTGCGAGATCGTCGTGATCGAC
>CAXTVG010000006.1:0-21809 GCA_964247505.1 uncultured Acidobacteriaceae bacterium | reverse complement strand
CAAAGGCCGACTGGACGCGGCAAACCGAGGAGTTCTCCGGCGGCTGGCAGATGCGGATCGCGCTCGCGAAGCTGCTGCTCGCGAAACCCGATCTGCTGCTGCTCGACGAGCCGACCAATCACCTCGACCTGGAAACCCGCACCTGGCTGGAAACCTACCTGCGCGGCTACCCGAACGGGTTCATCCTGATCTCGCACGACCGCTATTTCATCGACGTGACCGTGACCAAGATCGTTGAGGTTTGGAACAAGCGGCTGCACTTTTACACCGGCAACTTCGCCAAGTACGAGCAGCAGCGGCAGGACCGGCGGACGCAGCTCGAAGCGGCCTACAAGAACCAGCGTGAGCGCATTGAAGATTTAGAAGCGTTTATCAACCGCTTTCGCTACCAGGCCACGAAGGCCAAGCAGGTGCAGAGCCGCATCAAGGAGCTCGATAAGATCGAGCGCATCGTGATCCCCGAGGAGGAATCGGCGATCCACTTCACGTTTCCGCAGCCGCAAGCCTCGGGCCGCACCGTGGTCACGGTCGAAGGGCTGCACAAGAATTACGGGCCCAAGCAGGTGCTGCGCGGGGTGGACTTTACGATCGAGCGCGGCGACCGCATCGCGCTGGTGGGCGCGAATGGCGCGGGCAAGTCCACGCTGGTGCGCCTCTTGAGCGGGCAGGAGCCGCCCACCTCGGGCGTTTTTAAGCTAGGCCACAACGTGTTGCCTGAGTTTTTCGCGCAGGACCAGTACAAGGTGCTCGACCCAGCGGCGCGCATGCTGGGCGACATCAGCGCGATTGCCCCGCGGGTGCCGGACGCGGAGCTGCGCGGGCTGCTGGGCTGTTTTCTGTTTACGGGCGATGATGTGTACAAGCCGCTTGGGGTGCTCTCGGGCGGCGAGCGCAACCGCTATGCGCTCGCGAAGATACTGGTCTCGCCCGCTAACTTTCTGCTGCTCGATGAGCCGACCAATCACCTCGATATGCGCGCCAAGGACGTGCTGCTCGATGCTGTCAGCCACTTCCAGGGCACCGTAATTTTTGTTTCGCACGACCGCTATTTCATCGACGGCGCGGCGACGCGTGTGTTTGAAGTGGAGGACGGGCATGTGCACGTGTATCCCGGCAACTATGAGGACTACCTTTACCGCAAAGCGCAGACCGCCGAGCCCGCGCCGGTCGCTGCGAAAGCGCCTGCTGTTCTTGGCGGCGTGATTAAGTCCGCCCAGGCCGTGAGCACAAACGGCAATGGCCACCAACCGCACAGCGATCTCGTCCAACCCGCCCTGCTGACCACGCCTGCAACGCAGCCCGAGACCGCCCCGCGCGCGAAAAAGCTCAACCCCATCAAGCTTCGGCAGATGCAGGACCGGCTCCAGTGGGTCGAGGAAGAGGTACCCCGGTGCGAAGCCTCGATCGCCGTCACCGAAGGCCAGCTCGCGAACTACTCCAGCGCCGAGGAAACCCAGCGCCTCGCCGCACAGCTCAACCGCCTTCGCGCCGAGCAGGCCGCGCTCACGGCGGAGTGGGAGGAACTGATGCTGCAGGTCGAGGCACAGGGTGCGCTGCACTAGGGTTGGAGCTACACTTCCTCTATGGCGATCACTTTTCCACCCGAGTTGGAAACGAGTTTGTGCGAGCTGGCCGCTCAAGCGGGCCAGAGTCCGGAGGCCTATTTAGCAAGTCTTGTCTCCGAAAAAATAGCCTATGAGAGCTGGTTTCGCGAGTCAGTCGCGGAAGGCTTCGTCGAGCTGGATCGCGGCGAGTTCGTCACCCAAGAAGAGGTTGAAAAGCGCTTTGCACGGTATCTCAAAGACTGATGCAAGTGAGCTGGGCACCTCGAGCGTCAAAAGATCTTGCGAATATCTGCGCGCACATCGAATTCGATAGTGAGCAGGCGGCACTTCGCACGGTGCGCGCGATTGTTAAAGGCGTAAGCAGTTTAGGCGGTTTTCCTTACAAGGGCCGCCCGGGCCGGCTTTCGGGCACCCGGGAATTGCCTCTTACTCCGCTTCCGTACCTTGCGGTTTATCGCGTCGAGGGTAACGTGGTGCAGATCGCCCGCATACTGCATGGCGCGCAACGATGGCCCACGGTTCATTAGGGCATAATCAACCCATGCCCGCCCCTCTTTGGAAGCCCGACAGCTGGTTTGGCCGCCTTGCGGAGCTGGTCGCGCGCTCGCAGGAGCGAAAAGAAGCGCCCCTGCGCCGCGATGTGCGCTCGCTCGGGATGCTGCTGGGCGAGGTGCTGCGGGAGCAGGCGGGCGAAGCCCTATTCGCGCGGGTGGAAGAGCTGCGCCACGATGCAATCGCCCGGCGCGAGGAGCAAGGCTCGGGCGATCTGCGCAAAGCCGAACAGCGCCTGCAGAAAACAGTCCTCGGCATCAGCCAGCTGCCCGCGGACGAGCTTTACCAGCTTTCCCGCGCGTTCGCTTTCTATTTCGAGCTGACGAACCTGGCCGAAACCAACCACCGCAAACGCCGCCGCACCGCCGCTCAGATTTCAGGTGCGGCCGCCGCCCAGCGTGGGTCGTTTCGGGGAACGCTGCGGGCTATGCGCGAAGCCGGGATCCCCGCCGAGGAAGCGCTCCAGCAGCTCCAAAAAATCGTCATTACGCCGGTGTTTACGGCGCACCCCACCGAGATTGCCCGCCGTTCGGTCCTGTTTAAGCGCCGCCGCATGGGCGAGCTGCTCCAGGCGCTCGACCGCATTCCGCTCGCCGACGAGGAGCTTGGGCGCTTGCAGGCCGAACTGACCGCCGAGATCACGTCACTGTGGCAGACCGACGAGGTTCGCAGCCGCCACCCTACCGTCGCCGACGAAATCAAGATGGGCCTCGACTATTACGAGGTTTCCATTTTCGCGACCCTTGCTCCCTTGTACGCCGAGCTTGCGGCCGCGCTCGCGAGCGAGTATGGCACTGCGATTGAGCTCTCGGAGATGCCCGTGCTGCTGCGGTTCGGGTCGTGGATCGGCGGCGACCGCGACGGCAACCCGTTCGTCACGCCCGCAGTGACGCTGGAAGCGATTCGCGATGCGCGCACTCGGCTGCTTGCGGAATACCAGGCCGGGGTGCAGCGGCTCATCAGCCTGCTCACCAGCTCCTCGCAGCAGGCCGGGGTTTCGGGCGAACTGCTGGTGCGGCTGCGCGCGTACATGCGCTCCGTGCAGGCGGAAACAGAAGACCGGTTTGCCGCGCACTTCGAGTTTGAAACCTACCGCCGCTTCGCCGCCTGCATGGGCGCGCGGCTTGCAAACACCCTGGACCTGCCGGCGGGCGGTCCAGACACCCTCGAAACCGCGCTCGGGGCGCTCCCCGCCTATGCAAACGCGGACGAGTTTCTGAGCGATCTGCATTCCCTGCGCGCGAGCCTGGCCGGCAACCGCGGCGAGCGCCTCGCGGCCACACTGGTGGACCCGCTGCTGCTCCAGGCCCGCACCTTTGGGCTCCATCTGCACACGCTCGACGTGCGCCAGCATGCGCGGTTCCACAACCAGGCACTCGACGAGATCGCAAGCTGCGCCGAGGGCGCGCGCGGCACGGTTCCCAAACCGTTCAGCCCGCAAACACTGGACGTGCTCGGGGCGTTCAATGCGATTGCGGAAGTCAAGCGCAGCGCTGTGCCTGAGGCCATCCGGACCTATGTCGTTTCCGGTGCGGCGACCAAGGAAGACGTGCTCGCGGTTTTGTGGCTCGCGCGCTTCGGCGGCGTCGATCCGAAAGCCGACGGCCGTGATCCCGGCCTGATGCCCGTTCCCCTGTTCGAGTCCATCGAGGACCTGCGCACCGCGCCCGAGGTATGCCGCGCGCTGTGGGCCGACCCGGCCTACCGCGAGCTGCTCGCGAGCTGGGGCGACGTGCAAGAGGTCATGCTCGGCTACTCCGACTCCAACAAGGACGGCGGCATGCTCACGAGCACCTGGGAGATTTTCCGCGCCCATCGTGCGCTGCACCAGGTAGCGCACGAGGCCGGGATTACGCTGCGCCTGTTTCACGGCCGCGGCGGCACCGTGGGCCGCGGCGGCGGTCCCACCCACCGCGCCATCTACGCGCAGCCGCTCGACTCCTTTGACGGCGAAATCCGTATCACCGAGCAGGGCGAAGTCCTGAACTGGAAGTACGGCGACACGGTGCTGGCCGAGCGCAACCTGGAGCTGATGATTGCGGCCTCGCTCGACGCGCTCGCCCGGCCCAACCTGCACGCCGCCGGCCACCAGACCGGCGAGCTCCAGCCCGCGTGGGAAGAGGCTTTTGCAGCCCTTTCCGCTTCCGCGTTTACGTTTTATCGCGAAGGCATCCTCGACGACCCGGAGGTCTTCGACTTTTTCGAGACAGCGACGCCCATGGCCGAGCTCGAACACGCCAAGATCGGCTCCCGGCCAGCGCGGCGCGGCGGCAAGCGCTCGTTTGAAAGCCTGCGCGCCATCCCCTGGGTTTTCGGATGGACGCAAAGCCGCCTGCTCATCCCCGGCTGGTTCGGCGTGGGCCACGCGCTCAGTCCCTACTTGCAGAATCCCGAGGGCCTCGGCCGTCTGCAGGAGATGATGCGCGAGTTTCCACTGTTCATCGACCTGATCCGCAACGTCGAGGTTGCGCTCGCCAAAGCCGACCTGGGCATCGCGTCGCTGTACGCCTCGCTTATGCCGGACGCAGCCGCCCGGGAGCGTGTCTTTTCAACGTTCAGCGCTGAATACACCCGCACGCTCCAAGCCGTCCTCGCCGTCACCGGGCAATCTGAGCTGCTTGAAAACAATCCCGTGCTCGCCCGCTCCATCCGGCTGCGCAACCCGTATGTCGACCCGCTCTCGCTCATCCAAGTGGATCTGCTGCGCCGCAAGCGCGCGGGCGAGGACACTCCGGAGGTGAACCGCGCGATCGCGAGCACCATCAACGGCATCTCCGCGGGCCTGCGGACCACCGGCTGAAATTCCAACCGTGTTGACGCGTTAGGCCCTAAACTAGGGAGCGATGCGCAACGCCATGCTTTCCTTGCGCGCCACCCCCGGCCGGGTCGCGCGGTTTCTCCTGGTCGGCTCGCTCCTCAGCGCATTTCCGCTGCTTGCACAGGTCTCGGCGAGCATGGCGCAAAGCGCGCCCGTTGCCATCACGCTCCCCGAAGCGATTCACCGCGCCGAAGCCAATGAGCCTACCTTCGCGGCGGTGCGCGCCGAAAGCAAAGCCGCCTCGCTCGACCGCGGCATCGCCCGCGCGGGCTTGCTGCCGGGCGTTATCTACCACAACCAAGCCCTGTACACCCAGCCCAACGGAGCCGTGAACCAGGCGGGCCCCTTCGGCAGCCAGGCCGCTCCCATTTTTATCGCCAATAATGCCGTGCGCGAGTACGCGAGCCAGGGCTCGATCACCGAAACCCTCGGCGTGGCGCAGGTCGCGGCCGTGCGCATCGCGGACGCCAATGCCGCCCGGGCCCAGGCGGAGCTTGAAGTCGCGCGCCGCGGCCTGGTCGCCGCGACCGCGGGTCTTTTTTATGGAGTTCTCGCGGGCGAAGCGCGGCTTCGCGTGCTCCAAACCGCCCGCGACGAATCCGCGAGCTTTGTCGACCTGACCCAAAAGCGCGAGGCCGCCCGCGAAGCCGCCCACGCGGACGTCATCAAGGCCGACCTTACCCTGCAGCAGCGCGAACGCGACCTGCGCGACGGCGAGCTCGCCCGCGACCGCGCCCGGCTCGAGTTCGCCGTGTTGCTGTTCCCTGACCCGCTTACGCCCTTTACGGTCGAGCCCGCGCCCGCGCCCGCGCTGCCCTCCATGGCGGACGTGGAAGCCGCCGCGCGCAACCATAATCCCGAGCTCGCGAGCGCGCTCACCTCCCTGCGCCAGGGCGACGCGGAGGTGCTTGCCGCCAAGGCTGCCTACCTGCCTGATCTCGCGCTGAACTTTACCTATGGCATCGACGCCACCACGTTTGCGACAAAGGCCCGGTTCGACGGCACCAATAACCCGCGCAATCTCGGCTATTCCCTCGCCGCGACCCTGGACATTCCGGTGTGGGACTGGCTCGCGACCGAACACCGCGTCAAGCAGAGCGAGGTCCGCCGGGATGCCGTGCGGGTCGCGTTGACCGCCGCCCAGCGGCGCTTGGTCGTGAACCTGCAGGAAGCCTATGCGGAAGCGCAAACCGCCCGCGACCAGCTCGCCTCGCTCGACGCGACGGTGCGCGCGGCGGAGGAAAGCCTGCGCCTTACCAAACTGCGCTACGCGAGCGGCGAAGCGACCGTGCTTGAGGTCGTCGACGCTGAAACCACTCTATACAACGCCCAAACCGCGCGCGTCGACGGTGACACACGCTTGCGACAAGCTCTCAGCAGCCTCGAAACTCTTACGGGAACCCTCCTGTGAAAACACCTACGCCATTGCAGCTTAAAACGACAAAAACCATGGGTGCCCCACGTCTCGATTCTGAGGCGTGGGTTCTGAGCTGCGTGGTTTCTGTGTGCGCCGCGCTCCTGCTCACCGGCTGCGGCAAGCAAGCCGCCGAAGCTACCCCAACCCCCACGGTCTCCGTCGAAGCAGCCCACCCCGAGCGCGGCCCCATCTCCGACCACATCATGGCCGACGCCGTGCTTTCCCCGCTGGCCCAGGCCGCGATTTCGCCGCGCATCTCCGCCCCGGTGCGCCGGTTCTACGTGCAGCGCGGCTCGCGCGTCCACGCCGGCGAGTTGCTGGCCACGCTTGAAAACCGCGACCTGCAGGCTGCCGCCGTCGATACCCGCGGGACGTACACCGCCGCCGAGGCCGCACTCGAAAGCACCCGCGGTGCCCAGGTGCCGGAGGAAACCGAGCGCGCCCGCCTGGACGTCGCCCAGGCCAAAGCCACGCGCGACCTGGACGCAAGCATTGTTGCCGCCCGGCAAACACTGTTCGAGCAAGGCGCCATCCCTGGCCGCGATCTGGACACTGCCCGCGCCATGCTGGTGCAGGCGCAGGCCGCTTATGACGTTGCCGCGCAGCACCAGCAGTCGCTTGACGCGGTGAGCCGCCAGGCCACGCTCGAGCAGGCCAAGGGCACAGCCCAAAGCGCGGAAGGCAAGTACCTCGGCGCGCAGGCGCAGGTCGCCTACTCCGAGGTCCACAGCCCCATCGCGGGCGTGGTCACCGACCGGCCGCTGTTTGCCGGGGAAACCGCCGCGGCCGGCGCGCCGCTCGTCACCGTGATGGACACGACCGCCCTGCTCGCGAAAACACACCTGTCCCAGGCCGTCGCGCAACAGGTCAAGGTGGGCGACCAGGCCTCGGTCACCATGCCCGGCCTCAAAGAGCCTGTCCCCGCGCGCGTTTCGCTGGTCAGCCCGGCGCTCGACCCCGGCTCCACCACGCTTGAGGTCTGGGTGCGGCTGGAGAACCGCGATGGGCGCTTCAAAGTTGGCACCCCGGTGCACACTGCCCTCACCGGCCACACCGTAACCGACGCCCTGCTTATCCCCGCCAATGCCCTGCTCACCTCGCCCGACGGGAGCAAATACGTCATGCTGATGGGCTCGGACGGCACAGCTCACCGGCGTCCGGTGAAGGTCGGCATCATCGACGGCGCGAACGCCCAGGTCACCAACGGGCTCACGGCCAAAGACAATGTCATCACCACCGGCGCGTATGGCTTGGACGACGGCACCAAGGTAACAACCGGCCCGGCCGAGAGCGACGACAAGAAACCCGCGCCCGGAGAGAAAGGCGGCCTGTAGTGCTCCAGCAAATCGAAGCGCCGCTCCAAACGCCCGCGCCGTCCGAAGACACATTCTGGCTCCAACGCTTGCGCGGGCCTATTTTCTTTTTCCTCACGATTCTCACGATCGCAGGCGCGTACCTGGCGCTCCGGCTCCCCACCTCGGTCTTCCCCGACACCAACTTTCCCCGCATCGTCATCGGCGTCGAGAACGGTGTCACCCCGATCGAGCAGATGGAAGTCACAGTCACCCGTCCGCTCGAAAACGCCATGAACATCATCCCCGGACTAGCTTCCGTGCGCTCCACCACCAGCCGGGGCTCCGCCGAGGTCGACCTGTTCTTCGACTGGAACACGAACATGGAGCAGGCGCTGCAGCTGGTCAATGCCGAGATCGGTGCGGTACGCCAGCAGCTGCCTCCGACCGCCGTGCTCACCACCAACCGGCTTACCTTCGCGACCTTTCCCATCCTCGGCTACGCGCTCCAGTCCGACACCATGGCGCAGACCGACCTGTGGGAGATGGCGACCTATCAGCTCAAGCCGCCGCTCAACCGCGTCGCCGGCGTCCGCACCGTTACGGTGCAGGGCGGTCACGAGCCCGAGTACCACTTGGTCCCCAACATGGCGCGCATGCAAACCGCGGGCGTGACCATTCTCGACCTCGCCAATTCTGTCAATGAGTCGAACATGATCGATTCGCCCGGCCTGTACGAGGCCAACCACCAGCTCATCCTAGGGCTGGTCGGCGCGCAGGCCCATGACGCCGCGGGCCTCGGCCAGCTCGCTGTTAAATCCACCGCCGGGGGCACGCCGGTCCGCGTCAGCGACGTCGCCCAGGTCGAACACGGCGTCCTGCCCGTTTACACCGTCGTGAACGCGAACGGCAAGCCCGCCGTGCTGCTCAATATCGCCCGCCAGCCGTCGAGCAACACCGTCGCCGTTGCCAACGCGGTTGCAAAAGAAATTGCCGGCCTCCAGAAAACCCTGCCGCGCGGCGTTACCCTCACCCCCTTCTACGACCAATCCGAACTGGTGCGCGAAAGCATCAACTCAGTCCGCGACGCCATCCTCATCGGCCTTGCGCTCGCCTGCGTCATTCTGTTCTTGTTTCTCCGCGACACCGCCGCCTCGCTGGTTGCCGGGCTGGTTATCCCGGTCACGGTCGCGATCACGGTGCTCTTTCTTTCCCTTATCGGCCAAAGCTTCAATCTCATGACCCTCGGCGGTCTCGCCGCCGCGATCGGCCTCGTGATCGACGACGCCATCGTCGTCATCGAAAACATCGTCCTGCATCGCGACTCCGGCGAAAGCCCGGTCCGGGCGGTCCGGCTCGCTCTGCGCGAGATCATCACGCCGCTGGTCTTTTCCACGCTCACCCCGGTTGTGGTTTTCCTGCCGCTGGTTTCGGTCACGGGCGTCACCGGATCTTTTCTGCGCGCGCTCGCCCTCACCATGACCGCGGCGCTGCTTACCTCGCTCGCGCTTGCACTTTCATTTACGCCCTCGCTTTCACTGGTTTTCCTGCGCAATCGCAAGCGCTCCACTGCGAGCGCTCAAAAAGACACGGGTGCCCCACGTCTCGATTCTGAGACGTGGGTTCCGACCGCGCAGAGCCAACAAGAGGAGCATCACGGCCGCCTGATGCAGGCGATCCTCAACGCCCACGGCCGCGCCCTCGCCTTTTCGCTCCGCCGCCCGCTGGTCCTCGGCCTGGCCTGCATCGCGCTTGTCATTGGGACCTACTTCGCCTACGGCAATCTCGGCTCCGACCTGCTGCCGGCAATGGACGAAGGCGCTTTTATCCTCGACTACATCATGCCCGCAGGCTCCTCCTTGCAGGAGACCGACCGCGTCCTTCAGCACGTCGAGCGCATTCTCAAGTCCACGCCGGAAGTCACCACCACTTCCCGCCGCACCGGCCTCCAAATGGGCCTTGCCGCCGTGACTGAAGCCAACACCGGCGACTTCACCGTCCTGCTTAAAAACAACCGCTCCCGATCGATCGACGACATCATCGCGGAAGTGCGCGAGCAGATTCAGAAAACCGAGCCCGCGCTCGACGTCGAGTTCTCCCAGGTGCTCCAGGACATGATCGGCGACCTGTCCAACGCTCCCCAGCCGATCCAGATAAAACTTTACTCGCAGGATATTGCGCTGCTGAACAACGTCGGGCCGCGCGTAGCGGACGCCATCGGCAAGATTCCCGGCGTCGTCGATATCCAAAACGGCGTCGACAACACCATCTCCGGCCCGGCTACTAATTTTGCCGTCGACCCCACCGTCGCCGCCCGCCTCGGCTTCAACCCAACGGAGGTTGCCGAGGACGCCACCACCATCCTCGACGGCGTCACCGCGACCACGCCCGTCATCGCCAACGGCCGCCCCTACACCGTGCGCATCCGCCTGGGCCCCGAAACCCGCGCCTCGCTCGACACCATGGAGAACACCGTCTTCAACTCGAGCACCGGCAAGTTCGCCACCCTCGGTTCCCTCGCCAACATCACGCAGCTGCCGCCGCAAAACGAAATCCTGCGCGACAATCTCCAGCGCCTGATCACCGTGACCGCCCGGCTTGAAGGCTCCAATCTCGGCGGCGCGATGCAGCAGGTCCAGCGCACCGTTGGGTCTATGCATCTGCCATCCTCGGTGCGCATCGAGTACGGCGGCACCTACCAGGAGCAGCAGAAGTCCTTCGCCGACCTGCTGCGCGTGCTCCTGATTTCACTCGCTCTGGTTTTCGGCGTACTGCTCGTGGAGTTCCGCTCTTTCTCCGCGCCGGCCGCGATCCTTTCCTCGTCCGTTCTTTCCGTCGCGGGTGTGGTCGGCGCGCTGCTGATCACCGGCGTCAACTTCAACGTGTCCAGCTTTATGGGCCTGATCATGGTCATCGGCATCGTCGCGAAGAACGGCATCCTGCTGCTCGACGCCGACGAGCGCTTCCGCGCGGAAGGCATGAGCCCGCGTGAGGCGATGGTCGAAGCCGCCCGCCGCCGCCTACGCCCCATCCTGATGACCGCATCGGCCGCGATCTGCGGCATGCTGCCGCTCGCCTTTGCCCTGGGCGCGGGCTCGGAGATGCTGCAGCCGCTTGCGATCGCGGTCATCGGCGGCCTGCTGATCTCGATGGTGCTCAGCCTGCTGGTCACGCCGGTGATTTACTTCCTGCTCACCCGCAATCGCCATCAGGCTGTCGCATAACCGAATTACCCGCCACGAAGTGGCCGCCAGCCGCGCAGGCGGTTTTGCACTTGCTCTTACTCCCAAACAAGAAAGGCCCGCACCTTTAAGGCGCGTGCCCGTTCTCGCGGGAAAAGCTACTTCCCAACCACAATCACCTCAAATGTCCCCGGCACCGGCGAAGGCCGCCCATGCGGGTTCGACGCCGATGGCGCCGGCTTGGGCCCGAACTTCGCCGTCACGGTATACGCCCGGCCGGTCGTCTCATCGAGAGCCATGGTGCGCGCACCCGGCGCGGTCGCGACCGTTTGCACCACCTTGGGCTGCGCCCCGCGCACATCCACAAACGTCATATCGCCCGTTTCGCCGTTCGACGAAATGGCCATCCCGGTTTTCGCGTCATACCGGTCCGCATCCGGCCCTTCGCCGATCGGCGCCGTCGCTACCACCTTGCCGGTATCGGCGCTGGTAATCGCCATCACCTTGCCGTCGCACACTGAAAATAACTTGCGCCCTTTGCGGTCCATCGCCAGCCCGGACGGCGACTCGCACCCGCTCAGCGGATAGCTCGCGACCAGCGTCTTCGCGCGCGCATCCAGCTTCACCAGCTCATTCTTGTCTTCAATATTCGCGAACACCACCCCGCGGCCGTCCGCGACCGGGAACTCCGGCTTGCCTGGCAGCTTGATGGTCGCCACGATCTTGCGCGTTGCTGTGTCCAATACCGACACGTCGCCACTGCGTCCGTTGAACGCCCAAACCGTTTTCGTCACCGGTTCGTAGGCGATTCCGTCCGGGTTGGTCCCCGCCGGCACCGTTGCCAGTTTCGCGAGCGAGTGCCGGTCGAAAACCACGATCGCGTTGCCCTTGCCATCGCTGATGTACCCGTACTTGCCCTCCGGGTCCAGCGCCACGCCATGGGTGCTCTGGAGGCCGGTAATCGCGCCCACTTTCTTGCCGGTTTGCGTGTCCACAACGTCGACGGTCGCATTGTGCGCCAGGTACAGCCGGTGCGCCGCCGGATCCACTTCCAGGTAGTCCCAACCGCCCTCGCCGCCTACAACCCAGTGACTCAGAACCCGGTAGCCCTGCGCCGATGCGGAAACCGGCAGCGCCATCGAACCGAACACACCCGCAGCCAAAACGGCACTCGCAAACCCCGAACAGAAAAGCCGCATGTCTTTCTCCAGAACACCCGAAGCTGGACGGCAAGCCGTCTGCCTCCCAAGTATCGCAGGGCAGCATGAAACCCGCTGAAGAAAAGGGCTCCGGCATATTGCCGGAGCCCTCTTCCCAAGAGCTGCTTCTTTACACCGTGCTGCGTGAGCGGCTCCCCGTGATCAAGCGGAGCAGCCAGGTCAAAATGACCGCGCCAAGAATCGCGACAAGCACGGTGTAAATCAACCCGCCCTGCCCCGCGAAGCCGAACAGCGACATGATCCAGCCGCCAATCAGCGCGCCGACAATGCCGATGATGATGTCCATGATAGCGCCGTACCCGCCGCCCTTCATGATCTTGCCTGTCAGGAACCCTGCAATCAGGCCAACGATAATCCACCAGATAATTCCGTGTCCCACCATAATGCTTTCCCTCTTTCCGAAGAGCGTATGTAACGACGCGACTCATGGGAAGGCCTCAACGGCTGAAGTGTTGCCTGCCATACGCAGACTTCGCGGTAACTTGTGCCGGGGTTACTCGCCGGGCGATTCCTTACTCTGGCTGGGAACGCCCACTCTCGCTTTTCCCATCGAGGCGCTTTTACCAGCAGCCCGTTTAAGAAAACCGAACATATCCATCTCGCCGCGAGTCTTAGCTTGTGAGTCTCCGCCACGGAAAAAGCATGAGCATTTACGCAGGAGTTTATCCACTGATGCACGAGCGAGCCGCGCCGCTGTTCGACGAGTTCGTCGCCCGCAACGCGCAGTTCGCTTACCGGGTGGCCTACGCCATGCTCCGCAACGCAAGCGACGCGGAAGATGCGGTGCAGGAATCGTTTCTCAAGCTTTACCGGAGCGGTCGCTGGCAGGCAGCGGAGAATGAGCGGGCTTTCCTGGCTCGCACGGTTTGGCGCATGGCCGCGACGCTCCGTTCCCGTACGCATCCAGTGGAACCCGACACCCCTGATGAAAGAGCAAGCGCCGCGCCCGACCCCGAGCGGCTCTTAGTGGAGGCGAGCGCGGAAGCCGCCGTGCACCGTCTGATTGACACGCTCCCTGAAAAGCTGCGGCAACCGCTCGTGCTTTCCTCGATCGGCGAAATGCGCTCCGCCGAGGTCGCCGCAATCTTAAATGTGCCCGAAGGCACCGTGCGCCGCCGCGTGATGGAAGCGCGCGCCCTGCTGCGCGCGAAACTGAATGGTATGGAGGTGAACCGTGCGCGATAAACGTTTCTTGGATTACGAGCACGAGGTGGAAGCCCAGCTTGACGCTGCACTGAAAACCTACGCCGGCGCAAGCCCGCGCGAAGGCCTGGAAGCCCGTATCCTCGCGTGGACCGAGGAGCGCGTCCACGCGCCGCGCCCAGGGTTTAGCTGGCGACTTGCACTTTCGGCCGTCACGCTGATCGTGCTCGCAGCGGTTATGCTGCCGTTCGGGCTGCACCGTGACGCGAGACCGGCTTTGCGGGACACTGCTGTCGTGAAAAAGAGCGCTCTCCCCCGCGCACTTGCTCCTCCAAAGGTCGAGCTCATGCGCGCCTCCGCCAGACCGGGCCATAGGCGGCGCCCACATGCTCGTGTTGCGGCGAGTCAACCTTTTGTCCAAATGCCGCTTTCCGCTCAGGAGCGGTTATTGCTCCAACTCGCAGCTTCGCCGCAGCGCCCCCTGGCAAACCTCCACGACTCCGCGCCTATCGAGATTCTGCCGATCGAGATCAGCGCCATCCAGATTAAGCCGCTTTCGCAGGGCGCAGCAAACAACTAAGGAGACCGACTATGCGTTTTGCATGTTCCCTCATGCTCGCCGCCTCACTGCTTTGCGGTTCACCCATGCTCGCGCAAGCCGATCAAACGGCGCAGCCGGCATCGAGCCCGCTCGCAACTTATAAGCTCACCTTTGTGGTCACGCAGCTGATCAAAGGCAAACCGGAAGGCCGCCGCACTTATACCGCCCTCTTCACGCCTGAGGGGACCCCTGGGTCTTTGCGTGCGGGAAATCGCGTTCCTGTGCCTACCGGAACGAATACCTCCGGTGTAAGTACGCAGTATCAATACATCGATGTCGGGGTTAACTTTGATTTCCGTACACCCGGGGAACTTGCCAAACAATTTCGCGACCGTCCTGAAGTACCTCTCTATGTGAATGCGGAAGTTTCCTCCTATAGTTCCTCGACAACACCCGGTGTCAATGCGCCGTTGATCCGAGAGGAGAAGTGGGGATCGGAGTTCGTGCTCCCTCTCAATAAGCCGGCTCTCCTTTTCTCATCCGACGATCCGGCCGTGGACGAGACCACGCAAGTAGAACTGACGGTGACGCGCAGCAAGTAAGGCGCGCTCAGAGCTCAGGCCACCGCTTGCTCCACCACCAATTCATCCAGCAGCAACCGGATTTCCAGAATCATCTCCACCGGCTCCGCTGCCTCGAGCGGGAAGCGCAGCACGCCCTGCGGGGTAAACTGCGCGCCCCGCTTGCTGTTTTTTGCAACCAGGCGCATCAGCCGCTGCGGGTCCACGCTGGCTTTGGGCGCGAAGCGCATCTGTACCTCGCCCTTCTTACGGTCCACCTGCGACACGCCCACGCGCTCGCACTCCGCCCGCAGCGATGCGGCTTCGAGCAGGTGCTTGACCCCCTCCGGCACTGTGCCGTAGCGATCTGTCAGCTCCCTGCGCACGTCCTCGACCGCGGCCTCGCTAGTGGCGGCCGCAATGCGCTTGTACACCCGCAAACGCTGGTTCTCCTCCGGGATGTAGCTTTCGTCAATGCGCAGCGAAATGCCCAGGTTCAGCACCGTGTTGATCGTTTCCGCCTGCGCCTCGCCCTTGATGCGCGCGACCGCTTCCTCGAGCATCCCCGAGTACATCTCAAACCCGACCGCCTCGATGTGCCCGCTCTGCTCGCCGCCCAGCATGTTGCCCGCGCCGCGCAACTCAAGGTCGAGCGCCGCGATCTTGAATCCCGCGCCCAGGTCTGAAAACTCCTTCAGCGCCGCCAACCGCCGCCGCGCGATGTCGGTCAGCTCCTGCTCCGGCGGAATCAGCAGGTAGGCATACGAGCGCCGGTTCGAGCGGCCCACGCGCCCGCGCAGCTGGTACAGCTCCGAAAGCCCGTGACGGTCCGCGCGGTTGATGATGATGGTGTTCGCGAGCGGGATATCGATGCCGTTCTCGATGATCGTTGTTGCCACCAGCACGTCGTACTCGTGGTTCATAAACGCGAGGATGACCTTCTCAAGCTCCGCCTCGCCCATCTGCCCGTGGCCGACGGCCACCCGCGCCGCGGGCACCAGCTCGCGGATTTTGGATGCAATCTCGTAGATCGACTCCACGCGGTTGTACACGAAGTAGCACTGCCCGCCGCGCTCCAGCTCCATTTCGACCGCCGAGCGCACCAGCTTTTCATCGAACTTCGCGACTACCGTCTGGATCGCCATGCGATCCTTGGGCGGCGTCTCAATCACGCTCATATCCCGCAGCCCGATCAGCGACATGTGCAGCGTACGCGGGATCGGCGTGGCGGACATGGTCAGCACGTCGATCTGCGCGCGGATTTGCTTCAGACGCTCCTTGTGCCGCACCCCGAAACGCTGCTCTTCGTCCACAATCAGCAGGCCGATGTCACTGAACTTGATGTCCTGCGCGAGCACCCGGTGCGTGCCGATCAGGATATCGACGCGCCCCGCTTCGGTCTCCTCCAGAATCTTCTTCTGCTCCTTCGGCGTGCGGAAACGCGAGATCATCTCGACCGTGATCGGGAACTGCCGGAAGCGCTTTTTGAAGCTCTCAAAATGCTGGAACGCAAGCACCGTCGTCGGCGTCAGCACCGCGACCTGCTTGCCGTCCTGCACCGCCTTGAACGCCGCCCGCATGGCGACCTCGGTCTTGCCGTAGCCCACGTCGCCGCACAGCAGACGGTCCATCGGCAGCTCCGATTCCATATCGGACTTGATGTCGCGGATGGCCGCCAGCTGGTCGTCGGTCTCGGTGAAGTCGAACGCGTCCTCAAACTCGCGCTGAAACTCGTTATCCGGCGCGAACTGGTGCCCGCGCGCCGCCTTGCGCTGCGCGTAGAGCTTCAGCAGCTCCTCGG
Organism: uncultured Acidobacteriaceae bacterium; assembly: GCA_964247505.1. Lineage (GTDB taxonomy): Bacteria > Acidobacteriota > Terriglobia > Terriglobales > Acidobacteriaceae > EB88. The sequence goes on along the minus strand of CAXTVG010000006.1, from coordinate 5,718 downwards.
TCATGTCCTCCATGGCCTTGCGCACACGCGCTTTGGTCTTCGCCCACTGCTGCGAGCCCAGCTTGTTCAGCACCGGTGCAGGCCCGCCCTCGCTCGAGCGGTACTTCTGGATCAGGTCGAGCCGGGTCAGCGGAACATACAACCGCGCCCCGTCCGCGAACTCCAAAATCATGAACTCGACGTTGACCCCGCCCTGGTCGATCTCGCGCAGCCCCATGTAGCGCGCGATGCCGTGCTCCACATGCACCACGTAGTCGTTCACGGTCAGGTCGCGGAAGTCCGACACAAAGGCCGAGGTTTTGGACTTCTTCACCGCAGGCCGCGCTGCCACATCGGCGTCGTCGGAAACGTCGTTCACGCCGATGATCACGACGTTCGCGTCGGTGAGCGAGACGCCATTCGCAAGGGCGGCCCGCACCAGCGCAGGCGGCGTTTTCTCGCCCGGCCGCGGGGGCTTTTCCTTTTGCCCCAGTTCGGACGAGGCCTGCTCCGACCGCCATCCGATCCGGTACGGCAGCTCATACTCACGCAGCAGGTCCGCCGTTCGCTCCAACTCGCCCTGATTCGCCGCGGCGATCACCACCCGCTGCCCGCTTTCCAGCAGCCCGCGCAGATTGTCGACCAACGCGACAGAATTGCCATGAAAGCGCAGCGTGGGCCGGGTCGAAAACGCAATCTCCCCCAGCGTCGTGTCGTCCTCCAGCACATCCACGATGCCCAGCTGGTCGAGGTCCAGCCCCGGCTGGTTCGAGATGAGCGCCAGCAGCAGCTCCGGCTCGCGGTACAGGTCCTCGGGCCGCATCAGCGCGCCGATATTTGACCGCTCATGCCGCTGCTCCAGCTTGTTCCACCATCGCTCCAGATGATTCCGCAGCATGCCCGGCTCTTCCACAAACACGACCGAGCGCTTCCACAGGCCCAACAGCGTGGTGTCCGCCCCCGCCACGCCCGCGAAAAACTCCCACCCGGGAAAGACCGTGACCCCGGCCGAAACGCCCCGGTCCACCGCATCGACGTCATCCAGGTGGGAGCCCGAAAGCCGCGCATGCACCGCGGCCAGCAGCTTCTCTGTCACCGGCGTCTCGGTCAGGGGCAGCAGCGTGGCGACATCGAGCGGCTGCAGCGAGCGCTGCGTTTCCGGGTCGAACCGCCGCAGCGACTCGATCTCGTCCCCGAAAAACTCCACCCGCACCGGCCGTTCCGCTTCGGGCGAGTACACGTCGAGTATCCCGCCGCGCCGGGTAAACTGCCCCGGCATTTCCACCAGGTCCACCTGCTCATAACCCACGCTGGCCAGGTGCATCGTCAGCTCGGCAAGGTCGTGGTCTTCTCCACGCTTCAGCGTTCGCGCCAAATCCGCGTAGTACGAAGCCCGAAACAGCTTCTGCGCCGCCGCCTCGACCGGCGCGATCACAATCGAAGCCGCGTCGGTCGCAATCTTCCAAAGCGTCGCCGCGCGCGTCTCCTGCACCTCCGCATGCGGGGAAAGGTGCTCAAACGGCAGCACGTCCGGCGCGGGCAGCTTGACCACGCGCTCGGCGGGGAGCGCGCCGGTCACCTCACAAGCCGCCCGCACCGCCAGGAAAAGCGCATCCGCAGCCTTGTTGTCAGCGACAAGCACCACGGCCGGCAACTTGGCCGCGCGCGCAAACAGGGGCAGGTATAAAGCCCGCGCCGTCGCCGTAAGCCCGGACACGCGCCTGCGCCCCCGCCCCAGCTGCAGGTGCCGCAGAGCCTGCTCAAACGCGGGCGAGCGCTCCAGATCCGCCATAAGCTCGCGGACAAAAGGAAGAATCATACAAACCCAAGTCTAGCAGTGGGCATCGCAGCCGCTGAATGAAACTACCCGCGCCTATCCAGCATCATCCGTTCCCGCACAATCGCGTTCAGACGTGTTTGCCAGCCATCGCCGCTCGCCCTCAGCCACTCCAGAACATCTGTGTCAATGCGGAACGATATCGGCTGCTTGCGAGGCCGGAATACCTCTTCAAAACGTTTCGCCGCCTTACTCCAACCGCGCGGCAGCCGAGGTATATCCGAGAAGTCAATTTCTTCATCCGGCATTGCTTTCAGCGCTGCTATCTCCTCCCTTTGTTCGGGACTGAGCGGCGCGCGCGCTTGTTCTTCACTTATCGTGACCATCTTCATATTCTTCCCGCTCATGGGCTTCTGCCTTTCGCGCCGAAATAATCCGGACGATATCTTCCCACTCGCCATGCACCGTATGCACTACCAACAGCAGCAAGTCTCCTTCCACGATGCCCAGCGCGTGCCAGCGCTGTTCTCCGTCGACCACCCGGTCCTCGCGCAGCTGGACCAGCGGGTCGTAGAACACCTTTGCCGCCAGCGTGAACCGGACCCGGTGCTTACGCCAGTTCTCTAGTTCTTTCGCCGGATCCCACGTAAACTGCATGCCTACTCATCATTGTATATACAGAAGGGCCAAGCGTAACCGCTGGCGACGCGACTAAACTAGCTCCATGGCCACCACCGCCGCGCTTCCTCCCGACCTCCTCGCCAAGTACGAGCCCGTCATCGGCCTCGAGGTCCACGTCCAGCTGCTCACGCGCACCAAGGCCTTCTGCGGCTGCGAAAACCGGTTCGGCGCCGCCCCAAACACGCTGGTGTGCCCGGTCTGCCTCGGCCTTCCCGGCGCGCTGCCGGTGCTCAACGCCCGCGCCGTCGAGTTCGCGACTCTTGCCGCCATGGCCATCAAAGCCGAAATCCGCGAAACCAGCGTTTTCGCCCGCAAAAACTACTTCTATCCCGACCTCCCCAAGGGCTACCAGATCTCCCAGTTCGACAAGCCGCTGGCCGAGCACGGCGCGCTCCTGCTCGACAGCGGCAAGCGCATCGGCATCACCCGGCTGCACATGGAAGAAGACGCAGGCAAAAGCCTCCATGACGGACTCCCGGACTCCGCAGTCAGCACCTCGGTCGACCTGAATCGCTGCGGCACGCCCCTCATTGAGATTGTGAGCGAGCCCGACCTCCGCTCGCCCGACGAGGCTTACGAATACCTGACCAAACTGAAGGAAATCCTGCTCTACACCGGCGTTTCCGACTGCAACATGGAGGAAGGCTCCCTGCGCTGCGATGCCAACGTGAGCGTGCGCCCGCGCGGGCAGCGGGAGTTCGGGACCAAGGCCGAGGTCAAAAACGTCAACTCCTTCCGCTACATCCGCGCCGCGCTCGCCTATGAGATCGAGCGCCAGGTCGAGGTCGTCGAATCCGGCGAGCGCGTCGTGCAGGAAACCCGCCTGTGGAACGCCGGCGAAGGCCGCACCTATTCCATGCGCTCGAAAGAACAGGCCCACGACTACCGCTACTTCCCCGAGCCCGACCTCCCGGCGCTCGTCGTCAGCAAAGAGCGCCAAAGCGCCATGAAAGCCACGCTCCCCGAGCTGCCGGAAGCGCGCCGCGCCCGCATGATCGCCGACTACGGCATCGCCCCGCAGGACGCCCAAACCCTCACCGCGACCCGCGGGTTCGCCGACCAGTTCGAAGCCGCCGCCCGCGCCGCGAAAAACCCCCGCCGGGTGGCCGCGTTAGTGCAGTCCGAGCTCACCGCGCGCCTCAAAGCCTGCAGTCTCGAGCTTGACCAGTCCCCGATCACCATGGCAGGCGTCGCGCTTGCCGCCGACCTCCTCGAAGACGCCAAGCTCTCGAGCAAGCAGCTCAAGCAGCTTTTCGATCTTGCCTTCGAGACCGGAGAAGACTTCCCCACCGTCTATGAGCGCGAAAAGCCGCAGCAAATCTCCGATACCGCAGCCATCGAGCGCATGATTGACGAGGCCATCGCCGCCAACCCCAAGCAGGTGGAGCAGTACCGCGCGGGCAAAAAGACCGTGGCCGCCTTCTTTGTAGGCCAGGTCATGCGCCTGAGCAAAGGCCAGGCTAACCCCGCTGTGCTCAATGAGTTAGTAACTCGAAAGCTTGACGCATAAGCCGGGGAGCGTAATCTGTCGAACAGACGCCCTATGTTCGCAAGCGTACCTTCAGGATTACGCGACGACGGATCCTACTCTTGTAGCCCTGTCTCATTTCACCCAGGAAATCTCCCGCCCTTCGCAACGGAGCAGCATGCAGAAGAACGGGACTGAACCCGGCGCTGTCCTTGTGACGCGCAACCTTACCCTCGCCGCGCTTCCCCGGCCCCAACTCGAAAAGCTCGCTCCGCACCTGATGCGGTTGGACCTCCCCCAGAACACGCTGCTGGTCAAGTCGGAGCGCGAGATCGCCTGGGTCTACTTTCTCGACCGCGGCATGGCCTCGGTCACCAACCTTGACGCCGCCGGAACGCCGCTCGAAGTCGGCATCATCGGGCGCGAAGGTATGGTAGGTGTGCAGGCACTTCTCGGCCAGCGTCAAACGTTGAACGCAACGCTGATGCAAGGCGCAGGGGATGGTTTTCGCATTCGCGCGGAAATCCTGCGAGAATTTGCCTCCGGAAGTCCGGAGTTCACGAAGGCCCTCCACACGTTCGTCTTCTCCCTCCTGGAGCAGACCACCCAACTGGTGCTGTGCAACCGCCTCCATGACCTGGAAAGCCGGCTCGCCCGCTGGCTTCTGATGGCCTGCGACTGCATGGAAACCCGCACGCTCCAGCTCACGCAGGAGTTCCTGGCAGAAATGCTCGGGGTGGGCCGCCCCGCAGTCACCATCGCGGCCGGCCTCCTGCAGCGCGGCGGGCTCATCACCTACAGCCGCGGCCAGGTGGAGATTCTCGACCCGGATAAGTTGAAGAAAGTAGCCTGCGAATGCTACGGAGTGATCCATCAATCGCTAGCCTCGGTTTATCCCACCCTTTATTAGCGCTTCTGTTCGCGCCAACACATTCTCCCGCGCTCTTCCCTGCCATGATTTGTGAGTAAACAAACAACCTCGACCGGCGGCTAAGCTTTTTACGACCTTCCCCGCCGGGTCCGGAGTCATGGGATGGGAAAAGTACTTACGATCAGCAACGATATTCACCTGCTGCACACCCGCAGCCTAGTACTCGAACAAACTGGTGCCGAAGTGTACGGCGCGCGCTTTGATGCCTCGTTAAACCTGCTGGAAACACAATTCTTCGACGTCGTCGTACTCTGCCATACACTTTCCGAGCGGGAAACACTCCGCATCTGCGAATTAGCCGAACTCATCTGGCCGCTTACCCGCCTGTTATTTATCGGCGAGCTCGGGCGCCACTCCCTGTCAGCCTCCCGCCTGGACGCGGCCTTCCCCTGGCGGCTCGGTCCCGAAGCGCTGGTCTCGCTGGTCAAATCAATGCTCCAGGAGAAGACCCCGCTCCGAGGCAAACGCGCTATGGCGCTGCCCACCCCGGCGGATACGCTTCCATTTCTGCCGGTTCTCGCCTTTCGCGGCGGGCTTAAACTCCCAGCGCGAGCCGCCGGTGCAGCACGGCGAGCATTATCGCTTTCCCCTGCGCTTCCAGCTCCGGGTCATAGCGGGGTCCTTCGTCTCGCATAAACGCGTGCGCCCCGTTTACCTCCATCCATTGGTAGTTCGCCCCTACTTCATCCAGCCGCGCCAGAATCTTCCGCCGGCCTTCTAACGGTACATGCGGGTCCTGCCGGCCCCATATATGCAGCAGCTCGCCCTTGATCTCTCCGGCACGCGCGAGCGAATTATCCCGCTTACCTTTGCCGAGCGTGCCTGAGTGGATATCGGTCGCGTAAAAACACACCGCCGCGCGCACCTCCGGGTTCATCGCCG